>NZ_JBBJZX010000079.1:0-9128 GCF_038148935.1 Streptococcus pseudopneumoniae
CAATTAGATGAAGCGACTAAGGAACGAATTGATACAGCCTATAAAGAAATGAACGAACATGTGGGATTGAAGTGGGATTAGCTTGAATCCAGAGGAAAGTAAATGACGATTAAAGTAATTGCGACAGATATGGATGGGACCTTGCTGGATGCTAGAGGCCAGCTGGATCTCCCACGCTTGGAAAAGATTTTAGATCAGTTGGATCAAAGGGGCATTCGTTTTGTCATCGCGACTGGGAATGAAATTCACCGTATGAGACAACTGCTGGAGCACTTGGTCGATCGAGTGGTTTTGGTTGTTGCCAATGGAGCTCGTATTTTTGAAAACAATGAACTGATTCAGGCTCAGACATGGGATGACGCCATTGTCGACAAGGCTTTGGCTCATTTCAAGGGTCGAGCGTGTCAAAATCAATTTGTTGTAACAGGTATGAAGGGTGGTTTTGTCAAAGAAGGTACGATTTTTACAGAACTTGAAAGTTTTATGACTCCAGAAATGATTGAAAAATTCTACCAACGGATGCATTTTGTAGATGAATTAACCTCCGACCTCTTTGGTGGTGTTCTCAAGATGAGCATGGTTGTTGGTGAGGAGCGTTTGAGTTCGGTCTTAGCAGAAATCAATAACCTATTTGATGGCCGTGTTCGGGCTGTATCGAGTGGCTATGGTTGCATTGATATCCTCCAAGCGGGAATTCATAAAGCATGGGGCTTGGAAGAATTACTCAAGCGCTGGGACTTGAACCCCCAACAAATCATGGCTTTTGGTGACAGTGAAAACGATGTTGAAATGCTTGAAATGGCTGGGATTGCCTATGCGATGGAAAATGCTGATGATAAAGCCAAAGCTGTTGCGACGGCTCTAGCGCCAGCCAACAGCCAAGGAGGAGTTTACCAAGTCTTGGAAAACTGGTTAGAAAAAGGAGAATGAAGTGGCAGTACAGTTATTAGAAAATTGGCTCCTAAAGGAACAAGAAAAAATACAAACCAAGTATCGTCACTTAAATCAGGTTTCAGTTGTAGAGCCAGATATTCTTTTCATTGGGGACTCCATTGTCGAATATTACCCTCTGCAGGAGTTGTTTGGGAATGCAAAGACGATTGTCAATCGAGGCATTCGAGGTTATCAGACAGGGCTGTTACGAGAGAATCTGGATGCGCATCTATATGGTGGAGCAGTAGATAAAATTGTCCTTTTGATTGGGACGAACGATATTGGAAAAGATGTGCCTGTGAATGAGGCTCTCAATAATCTCGAAGCTACTATTCAATCCATTGCTCGTGATTATCCACTGACAGAGATAAAATTGCTTTCCATTTTGCCAGTCAATGAGGGAGAGGAGTACAAGCAGACAGTCTATATCCGCACGAATGAAAAAATTCAGAACTGGAATCATGCCTATCAAGAGCTTGCTTCGGCCTATATGCAGGTGGAATTTGTGCCAGTATTTGATAGTTTGACAGACCAGGCAGGCCAACTCAAAAAAGACTATACTACTGATGGGCTGCACCTTAGTGTTGCCGGTTATCAGGTTTTGACCAAAGCCTTGAAAGACTATCTTTACTGAAATAATCTGTAAATTTGAGCATAATATCTTGTAAAAAATTCTAAAATCCTATAAAATAAAAAGTGACGGAGGAATTTATGAATGTAAATCAGATTGTACGGATTATTCCTACTTTAAAAGTTAATAATAGAAAATTAAATGAAACATTTTATATTGAAACCCTTGGAATGAAGGCCTTGTTAGAGGAATCAGCCTTTCTATCACTAGGTGATCAAACAGGTCTTGAAAAGCTGGTTTTAGAAGAAGCGCCGAGTATGCGTACTCGTAAGGTAGAGGGACGAAAAAAACTGGCTAGATTGATTATCAAGGTGGAAAATCCCTTGGAAATTGAAGGACTCTTATCTAAAACAGATTCGATTCATCAATTATATAAAGGTCAAAATGGCTACGCTTTTGAGATTTTTTCACCAGAAAATGATTTGATTTTGATTCATGCAGAAGATGACAGAGCAAGTCTAGTAGAAGTAGAAGAAAAACCTGAATTTCAAACAGATTTGGCATCAATCTCTTTAAGTAAATTTGAGATTTCTATGGAATTACATCTCCCAAATGATGTTGATAGTTACTTGGAACCATCTGAAGTTGGGACATCACTTGATTTTATCCCAGCACAGGGGCAGGATCTGACTGTGGACAATGCGGTTACTTGGGACATATCTATGCTTAAGTTCTTGGTCAATGAACTAGATATAGCAAGTCTGCGCCAAAAATTTGAGTCTACCGAATATTTTATTCCTAAGTCTGAAAAATTCTTCCTTGGTAAAGATAGAAATAATGTTGAATTGTGGTTTGAAGAAGTATGAAGTGGACCAAGATTATTAAAAAAATAGAAGAACAAATCGAGGCAGGGATTTATCCTGGAGCCTCTTTTGCGTATTTTAAGGACCATCAATGGACGGAGTTCTATTTAGGACAGAGTGACCCAGAACATGGCTTGGATACTGAGGCAGGACTGGTTTATGACCTAGCTAGTGTCAGCAAGGTTGTTGGGGGTGGTACTGTTTTTACCTTCTTGTGGGAAAAAGGTCAATTAGATATTGACAGACCAGTAACTGATTTTTTACCTGAAAGTGATTATCCAGATATCACTATTCGTCAGCTCTTGACTCACGCAACAGATCTTGATCCGTTTATTCCCAATCGAGACCTTTTAACAGCTTCAGAATTAAAGGAGGCTATGTTTCATCTCAAGAGACGAAGTCAGCTAGCCTTTCTTTATTCGGATGTCCATTTTTTACTTTTGGGTTTTATTTTGGAAAGAATTTTTAATCAAGATTTGGATGTGATTTTAAAGGATCAAGTTTGGAAACCGTGGGGAATGACGGAAACCCAGTTTGGGCCTGTTGGGCTTGCTGTTCCAACAGTCAGAGGTGTCGAGGCAGGTCTGGTACATGATCCCAAGGCTCGCCTCTTGGGCAGACATGCAGGTAGTGCTGGTTTATTTTCGACTGTAAAGGATTTACAAATCTTTTTAGAACACTATTTAGCAGATGATTTTGCAAGAGATTTGAGTCAAAATTTTTCACCTTTGGATGACAAGGAACGTTCTTTGGCATGGAATTTGGAAGGAGATTGGCTAGACCATACGGGCTATACAGGTACCTTTATCATGTGGAATCGTCAGAAGCAAGAAGCGGCCATTTTCCTATCGAATCGTACCTATGAAAAGGATGAACGAGCCCAGTGGATATTAGACCGCAATCAAGTGATGGACTTGATTCGTAAAGAAGAGTAAGGAGAGACATGTCAAATATTTTAAAAGGGACTTTACTAACAGTTGTGGCTGGTATTGCTTGGGGCTTGTCAGGAACGAGTGGCCAATACCTGATGGCACACGGAATTTCAGCTTTGGTCTTGACTAACTTACGACTTTTAATCGCTGGCGGGATTCTCATGCTCTTGGCTCATGCTACTGCAAAGGATAAAATGCTGGCCTTTTTAACGGATAAGAAGAGTTTGCTGTCTCTTCTTCTTTTTGCTCTAATTGGTCTATTCCTCAATCAATTTGCCTATCTAACTGCTATTCAGGAGACCAATGCAGGTACCGCGACAGTGCTTCAGTATGTTTGTCCTGTCGGGATTTTGATTTATAGCTGTATCAAGGATAAGGTGGCGCCGACACTGGGAGAGATTATTTCCATCATATTCGCCATTGGAGGAACCTTCCTGATCGCAACACATGGGCAGTTGGACCAGTTATCTATGACACCTGCAGGTCTGTTCTGGGGTCTCTTTTCTGCTCTGACTTACGCTCTTTATATCATTTTGCCCATAGCCTTGATTAAGAAGTGGGGGAGCAGTTTGGTCATTGGTGTGGGAATGGTCATAGCTGGTTTGGTCGCCCTTCCTTTTACAGGAGTTCTACAGGCCAATATACCGACTAGTCTTGATTTTCTCCTTGCGTTTGCAGGTATTATCCTTATCGGGACTGTCTTTGCCTATACAGCTTTCCTTAAAGGAGCCAGTCTGATAGGACCGGTCAAGTCAAGCTTGTTGGCTTCAATTGAGCCAATTTCGGCTGTATTCTTTGCCTTTCTAATCATGAATGAACAATTTTATCCCATTGATTTTCTTGGTATGGCAATGATATTGTTTGCTGTAACCCTGATTTCTTTGAAAGATTTACTCTTAGAAAAATAAAAAGACTCTTTGTCGTCCGTGACAGAGAGTTTTTGCCTAGTAATCTAATTATTTTCAAGATAAAATTCAAAACGTTCGCCTACATACTGACTTTTTACGTATTCAAATGCAGTACCATCTTCTAGGTAAGAAACCTGAGTTAAACCAAGAATAGCATGCCCTTTTTCAACTTCTAAATAGTGGGCAATCTTTTCTTTAGCAAGACGAGCATAGATGGTCTGCTGTGATTTACCAATACGGTAGCCATGTTTTTGCAAGGTTTGGAAGAAATGACTGGTGATTTCTTCTTTTTTAAAGTCCTTAATGAATTTCTCAGGAATAGAAGCAACCTCATAAACCAGAGGAACTTGGTCGGCATAGCGAACCCGCTCCATTCGGATAATATTTTCGGTAGGAGAAATTCCTAGCTTGGCAACTTCCTGTTCATTGGGAATGGTTTTTCTGTAGGAAATGAGTTGGCTAGAGGGTACTTTACCTTGGGACTTAACAATTTCAGTAAAACTGGTTGTCCCTCGCATTTTTTCTTGTACACGTGTACTGGATACAAAGGTGCCGCTTCCTACACGACGCTCTAAAACGCCTTCTTCGACCAATAGAGATACGGCTTGGCGGAGGGTCATGCGACTAACCGCAAACTGCTCTGCTAAATCTCGTTCACTAGGGAGTCTTTCTCCAATAGCCCAACGGTGCTCGTCAATATCCTTTTTAATCTGATCGTGGATTTTCATATAAGCAGGTAGCATATTTTTCACTTCATTTCTATCTTTTCTCTATTGTACCCTAATAAACTAGAAAAAGTCAAACTTCGCCTTGTTTAGTTGGTAATTCGCCCTTATTTGTGATAGAATATTGAAAAAAGATATTTCTTTTGAGAAAGGAAAAAGATGAGCAACATTTCAACTGATTTGCAAGATGTAGAAAAAATCATCGTATTGGACTATGGTAGCCAATACAACCAGCTGATTTCACGCCGTATCCGTGAGATTGGTGTGTTTTCAGAACTAAAAAGCCATAAAATTTCAGCTGCTGAAGTTCGTGAAATCAATCCTGTAGGAATTATCCTTTCAGGTGGTCCAAATTCTGTATACGAAGATGGTTCATTTGATATTGACCCAGAAATCTTCGAACTTGGTATTCCTATTTTGGGAATCTGTTACGGTATGCAGTTATTGACCCATAAACTTGGAGGAAAAGTTGTCCCTGCAGGTGATGCTGGAAATCGTGAATACGGTCAATCAACCCTAACTCACACACCATCAGCTCTTTTTGAATCAACACCTGATGAACAAACTGTATTGATGAGCCATGGTGATGCAGTTACTGAAATTCCTGCTGACTTTGTTCGTACAGGTACATCAGCTGACTGCCCATACGCAGCCATCGAAAACCCAGATAAACACATTTACGGTATCCAATTCCACCCAGAAGTTCGTCATTCTGTATACGGAAATGATATCCTTCGTAACTTTGCCCTTAACATCTGTAAAGCTAAAGGCGACTGGTCAATGGATAACTTCATTGATATGCAGATTCAAAAAATTCGTGAAACTGTCGGTGATAAACGTGTCCTTCTTGGCCTATCAGGTGGTGTTGACTCTTCAGTTGTTGGAGTTCTTCTCCAAAAAGCGATTGGCGATCAATTGATCTGTATCTTCGTGGATCACGGTCTTCTTCGTAAAGGTGAAGCAGATCAGGTTATGGATATGCTTGGTGGTAAGTTTGGTTTGAATATCGTCAAAGCAGACGCAGCTAAACGTTTCCTTGATAAACTTGCAGGTGTTTCTGACCCTGAGCAAAAACGTAAAATCATCGGTAACGAGTTTGTCTATGTCTTTGATGACGAAGCAAGCAAGCTCAAAGATGTGAAATTCCTTGCTCAAGGTACGCTTTACACAGACGTTATCGAGTCTGGTACAGATACAGCTCAAACTATCAAGTCACACCACAACGTGGGTGGTCTTCCAGAAGACATGCAGTTTGAATTGATTGAACCACTCAACACTCTTTATAAAGACGAAGTTCGTGCCCTTGGAATAGAACTTGGTATGCCAGACCATATCGTATGGCGCCAACCATTCCCAGGACCAGGTCTTGCTATCCGTGTCATGGGTGAAATCACTGAAGAAAAGCTAGAAACAGTTCGTGAGTCAGACGCTATTCTTCGTGAGGAAGTTGCCAAAGCTGGTCTTGACCGCGATATCTGGCAATACTTCACAGTTAATACAGGTGTTCGTTCAGTCGGGGTTATGGGTGACGGTCGTACATATGACTACACGATTGCAATCCGTGCGATTACTTCTATCGATGGTATGACAGCGGATTTTGCAAAGATTCCTTGGGAAGTCCTTCAAAAAATCTCTGTACGTATCGTAAATGAAGTGGATCATGTTAACCGCATCGTCTACGATATCACAAGTAAACCACCTGCAACAGTTGAGTGGGAGTAAGAAAAATTACAATAAAAAGGCTTTGAAATCAATGTTTCAGAGCCTTTAATTAAATAATCGCAAACAATTCGCAAACAAAAGGAGCTGAGTAAATGACACCTTATACAGATAAAATAATTGATACTATTGCTAAGTATTTACCAAAAAATGAAAATGAATGGGAACTCGTTGGTTTTATAAACAAAAAGAAGGAAATCTACACGTTTGGGAGTGATTCAAAGATTATAGGTAGATTATTTGAAGTTATAGCTTTCGAAGCATTGCAACGTTCAGCCAATGAATTGGGCTATACTTTACATGAATCTGAAAAACAAACTGTATACCCTGATTTTTATTTTAAAAAGCAAGATGGGCGAAAAATTGCCATCGATATAAAAACTACTTACAGAAGAAGCGAAAATACGAAATTTGGCTTTACTGGAGGTAGTTTTACAAGTTTTATGAGAAATGGAACAAAGAATATTGTAGGTCATTACTCTGATTATGACGGTCATTATATTTTAGGTGTTGTCTATACTCGAGAGACGAAACCAACTACTGGAAAAGTTAATTTTGAGAAATTAGATTCTATAATTCCTGCATATAAAAATATAGAAATGTTTGTTCAAGAAAAGTATAGAATATGTGGTGATAAGAAAGGCAGTGGAAATACCGATAATATTGGAACAATTACTTCAACATCCATTAAACCTTTTGTTTATGGTGCAGGCCCTTTCTCCGTTTTAGGAGATGATGTGTTTAAAGATTATTGGAAACATTACCCAAGATATACTGATACCCAAAAGGTAAAACAATCTTTATATAATAATCTTGAAGGATATTTTGATTGGCTTTCTAAAACAGATGAACCTAAATCGCTAGAATTAAAACAATTATATTCAGATTATCTATCTCAGTACGATGAAACATTTGATAAAAAATAGAGCAGTTCGCTCTATTTTTTATATTTCAAAAAGGCTAATTTGCTCTTGTTCAGGATGCACTTCATTTAGGTTTGAATTAGATTCACTTATTACTAGGGCTTCTATCATTTTATTTCGATTAGATTCCTTTGCTCCTAAGTGATAAAAATGTTCAGTAGTTAACAACTTTCCATCCGTCCATTTTTCCATGTGGGTATTTTTTCTATACTGATTTTCGTACCACATACTAAAGGCGTATCCTGCTTTTCCTTTTTGAGTAAGTTCTGCGAGTAATGTCGCGTATTCTTCACTCCAAGAATCATAATATCCATCATATCGATCAATGTACGGAGGGTCTAAATAAACAAAGTCATTTTCTCCCATCATCTCAAATGCTTTAGTGAAAGGAATACAGATAAATTCCCAATCTTTACCCTTCATTATTTTTTCAATCCATGAAACTTGATTTACAATTTTTGTAATCAATGCTTTTTGAAATCTCTCTGGTTTTCGTCCAAAAGGAACATTATAATTACCTTTATTATTAAAACGTATCATTCCATTAAAATTGGAACGTTGTAAAAATAAAAAATCTAAAGAGCTATGTTCTTTATTAAATCTATCTCTAACTTCATAGTAATAAGATGTCTTATCAGCCGGAGTACTAGATAATTTAGTTGCTTCATTTTCTAAAAAAGTTCTAACTGTTTGAGCAGTAATCTTCTTTGATTGAATATCTTTGTAAAATTGAATGATATAGGGATTGGTGTCACTAAAAATAGCCTTCTGTGGTTCTAAATTAAAACCTACTACACCAGATCCCATAAATGGTTCAAAGTATGTTCCTTTACCATCCCACTTTATTGATTCAGCAATAAATGGAACTAATTTAGTTTTTATTCCTTGGATTTTAATAGGTGGTACTTTAGGTGTGATAATTTTTTTAGGTAACAATTGTAATTCTCCTCCCCTACTATATGTATTCTATTATAGCATTTTTTATACTTTTTTCTTCAAAAACTGATTATAAACTTCTCCTCTTCCTAAAATGTAAAGTTAAACGCATAAAATATTTAACACTACAAAAAATAGTCAAATAAATGTATTCTGCATTAAAAATTGATCTAACCATTGTTGAACCTTCTTTATATAATTTCAGTGTTGTAATTATTTCACGCCACTGTTATAAAATAAGTGTCGTGTTTTGTCGACACATAAAATTGAAATAAAAAAATAGGATTGAAGCCTAAATTTTTCCGTGACGCACTAAAAGAGAACCCCTCACTATCATTCTGATAACAAAAGAAGTGGTTACATAATTTGTTTCTGTATATAGAGGTAAAATCTTTTTTAACTCAGCAATATCATCAATAGTAGTTTGATTTACTTGTAAATCAGTTCGAGTTTTTGGGGCACTTCGTTCTTCAACTTGAGACCCAAATTTTAATACTTTATCCCAGTTTTGTTCAGCAGTAATTTTTTTAGAATCTAAATAAGCTTGATTTACGACAAACCCATTAGTAAGATGAAGATTATCAAATTCTCCAGTTGCTTTTATTTCTTTTTTTAGAG
>NZ_JBBJZX010000080.1:0-9073 GCF_038148935.1 Streptococcus pseudopneumoniae
TTTAGAAAAATATTTTTCATATCTATTGACTTTTAGGGGTGAAATTTGGTATGATAGTAGGCGGTATTGTTTACCCCATTTGAAAGGCCCCGGAACCTTCCAAATACTTTTCGATGGGAAGGAACACCCATCACCGTAAACAAAAATCGAACTATATATAGGAGAAATCATGAACAAAACAACATTTATGGCTAAACCAGGCCAAGTTGAACGTAAATGGTACGTAGTTGACGCAACTGATGTACCACTTGGACGTCTTTCTGCAGTAGTTGCTAGCGTACTTCGCGGAAAAAACAAACCAACATTTACACCACACACTGATACAGGTGACTTTGTGATTGTTATCAATGCTGAAAAAGTTAAATTGACTGGTAAAAAAGCAACTGATAAAATCTACTACACTCACTCAAACCACCCAGGTGGATTGAAACAAATCTCTGCAGGTGAACTTCGTTCTAAAAATGCAGTACGTTTGATCGAGAAATCAGTTAAAGGTATGCTTCCACACAATACTCTTGGACGCGCTCAAGGTATGAAGTTGAAAGTATTTGTTGGAGCTGAGCACACTCACGCTGCACAACAACCAGAAGTTCTTGACATTTCAGGACTTATCTAAGGAAAGGAACAATAAAGTATGTCACAAGCACAATATGCAGGTACTGGACGTCGTAAAAACGCTGTTGCACGCGTTCGCCTTGTTCCAGGAACTGGTAAAATCACTGTTAACAAAAAAGATGTTGAAGAGTACATCCCACACGCTGACCTTCGTCTTGTCATCAATCAACCATTCGCAGTTACTTCAACTGCAGGTTCATACGACGTTTTCGTTAACGTTGTAGGTGGTGGATACGCTGGTCAATCAGGAGCTATCCGTCACGGTATCGCTCGTGCCCTTCTTCAAGTAGACCCAGACTTCCGCGATTCATTGAAACGCGCAGGACTTCTTACACGTGACTCACGTAAAGTTGAACGTAAGAAACCAGGTCTTAAGAAAGCTCGTAAAGCATCACAATTTAGTAAACGTTAATTCGAAAGAATTATTATACTTACAAAGAGCACCTTTCGGGGTGTTCTTTTTTGTACTTTCTTACTAAATTGGTGCAATTGACACAGTTGTTGCGACTTTAGTCGCTTGCAAATGTGGCTGCGACCGGACCAAGGCCAGTTGGCTCAAAACGTTAATCAATACTATACTATCAACGTTTCGGAACACTTCATGGTTCACACCATGGGGTGTTTTTTTAAAAAGTTTACCTCAAAGTTTACCTTATTGTTTTAGGGAAATTATAGTCAATTGAAATAAGAACAAGACAAAAGATCCTTAAAAAAAGTATTGCAACGTGGTAATACCTTTTTGAGGTGCTTTTTGATATGAGCCCATGTTCTCTCAATAGGATTGTACTCAGGTGAGTAGGGAGGAAGTGGTAAAAGTTTATGCCCAAATTATTCACATAAGCGCTCTAGCTTACCCATTCTATGGAATCCTGCATTATCCATAATATAGTTGCTTAGTTTTAAAAAAAGCATATTATAATAAATATATGGTATATAGTACAGATTTTAAACAAAGTTACCAAATGTTTTATATCTTCACTTCAACCATATAAGGACTTGACTTTTTTTCAAAAACATTTACAATAAAGGTATGAAGTTTAGTGTAGTTTTGACAATCAATCCTCTGGTTGTTAGACACACTGTTTATTTAATTTTTTAAAGATTGTGATTTAGCCTTGAATATAAGGTTATTATTTTTAATCGCTATACAACTAAAAGTTGTTAATTGTATTTAATAACCTATGGTTGTGGATGTCAACATTTTTCTACAAGAATTTAAAATAATTTTTTGAGGTAACATATGGAATTCTCAGAACGCTTGAAAACACTAAGGAAACAAGTAAAACTAACACAAGCTCAAATAGCTGAAATTTCCCAACAGGCATATGTTTCATGGGAACGTGGATTAAAAAAACAACACAGGAAAATTTTGTTAAGATTGCACAAGTATTGGATGTTACAGTTGACTATTTAGTTGGAAACTCAGAAGAAAAATCAAATGAATTAGACAACATTGGATTACTTTTCCGTATGAACTTAAAAGGATTAACTGAAAAGAAAAGGAAGTATTTAAGAAAAAGTTGATTGAGTTTATGGAAGAACGAAAAAAGATTTTGGAAGAAAATAAAAAACTGTAAATGTAATCGTCTAATAGAATATTTAAACTGAAATAACATATTTATTTTATAAAGGAGCTATATTAATGTATACGGCAATAATAGATTTTAATGAGTTCGATGATATATGGGATACATGGGGAACGGCCTTTGATTTACCTAACGGAGCATGCTTCAAATTTTGGAGATGTACTTTAAAGTTCATATATACTAAGGAAAATAAGTATTTGCAAGTCATTTCAGATCAAAAGCAAAACATTGAAGAGTGCTTAACTATTTTGTCATTTTTTACTAATATACCTCTTGTTATAAGAAGTATATCAAAATACAATGAAGTTTTACCAGAGGTAAAACAACAAGATAAGATGTCTCAATGGCTAACAAAATTGCAAATAATTGAAAATAGTTTAAATAGAAAGAAAAATAGAAAAAAACGTCAACTTATATTAGATTTAATGAGAATGTATAGTATTGGTTTGCAACATGAATACAGAGAATATATTGAAGATGAATTTTTGATGTGTTTCAAACCAATTGAGATAATTGCTAAACTAGTGATAGAAAGAGAAAGATTATTCTATAAAACTAAACACCAACAACGTAAAGTTCAAACACAATCATTTTTAAATAATTTATTAACTGATTCACTATCAACAGAATTAGATATAGATTCTATAGATAATTTATCTGGAGATCTTATAAACTCTTTAGATAGGTTTCTTAAAGGTCGAAATTATACAAGGATATTACTAGCATGGAATCAACTAAAAATAAAAATAGCTGAAAATTATGAATTTCTGAATCCGAAGATTAAAACAAAATTTTTTGAAATTAATAGTAGAATAATTCATGAATTAGTCGATATTAGAAATAGTATAGCACACGGGAAAATTTGTGAAATTTCAGAAAATAATATTCGTTATGTTCATTTTTTATCATGTCAGTTTATATCATTGTATGTGTTAGAGAAACCTTATGCTGAATTTTATTTACCTACAAAAAAATTTGGGAGTAAGTTTTAGAAAGAGCTATTCTACAGTATTTAAAATCTGACTTTAAGTAAATTTTTATTATGTGACTATTAGTCCGCCTAACTCCGCTATGCGGGTGTGTACTGACCCCGAAAGCGTTTTTATTGTATAAAGAATATCAAATAGTTTGAGGGTTTTACTTGTCGCTGTATTTCTTCACTATTCTTTTTGTAATACTCCTGCTTTGTTCCTGAAATATCTACAGTGAATACGTCATCCTTGAAGGTATAATTCTCTTTTCGGTTTATGATATTAGAGCCAGTCAGTTCGATTGTTGCACTATCTTTATCAATTGTAAAGGTGTCGGCCTCTCCTTTGTTGCTATTTTCTTTGTTACCTGAAATGGTAAAGGCAACTTCATTTCTACTCTCGTTTATTCAACGGTATTCGCCATCTAAAGAATTGCTTGATTGGTTAGAACATGCAATTAATAAAATTGTAGATAGAGACACTAAAAGTAATGTGATAAATCTTTTCATTTACATACTTTTTATTTCTATATTATATTAAAGAAACATTACATAAGTAATACAGTAATTTTTTAGGTTGATCTATTTCTTTCGGGAAAATCATTATCTTTCGGAAATAAGAATGTACGATTAAATAGAAAACTTTATAAACATTAGAAAAGATTTTTTAAAGGTATATTTCCTTTTCTTATGTAGTATATCAGAATATCAAATCTGTTATAACAGACAAGGATTTCAAAATAGTTGTTTTCTTGAACATATTTTTGTTATAATATACATGCAGTGATAGACTGTAGAATATTAAGAAAATAGAATACTAGGAATTTAGAATGTATAAGATAAAAAATAAGATAAATAGTTGGATTAGTAAAATTTTCAAGTCTGATAAGAGAAACAATTTCAAGTCTGATGAGAGAAACAATATATTTCTTACAACGGAAGACTTATATTTTACAATAGATGGCGATGGTTGGAACGGAAAAATTTATCCAAAATACAGCTATAAAGATTTTAATAAGAATGAAGGCTTTCTGTCTTTTCTAAAACTTGGATCTCGATTTCAATTATATTTTAATGGTAAAATTATTTCTGAAGCAAATTTGATGGTTAATTCATTCGAATTAGGAAAAACTACTTTACAATTCGGCCGGATTAGTAGTAATAATGCATTTTGGGGTGAAAAACCTATTGGTGGGATGACATTTTTAGTAGCTTCTATCATATACATTATGCTTAACGATAATGAGTTTATGCATCGAGATATTGAAGTGTCATTAGAAATTCATATGGATGCAAAACGACTACTTGAAGAAAAGAATATTGATGTGTATTATCATATATTTCGAACTCCTAAAATAAATTTTAACCATGAAGACACTTATCGGAGATATATTTTTGAAACAACAAATAGAAACAGTGATATAGATTACTTTAAAGAACTATTGAGTTTAAAAGAAAACTCAATAATGAACGCAATGAGAAGCTAAGCTCTATACTTGAGTATTTCTGATTCAGATGTTTTATGTTATTTGACAAAGAAGGAGTTGAACTCGTTTTTTATAGTTTTTGCATTGTTGACTTATAAACACTGAGCAATTTATTAAATAAATTTCCCTATTTCAATCAAATTTAATCAAACTTTTTTGAAATTAAGGGATATTAGAAAACAATTAGTTATTGATATTAGGCTATTTTAAAATTATCTGAAACAGACCCTTGTCAAACCAGGTCTTAAGAAAGCTCGTAAAGCTAGCCAGTTCTCTAAACGTTAAGAACCAGCTACAATACAGCATTTACAACACTTCATGGTTCACACCATGGGGTGTTTTTTTGATGATTTTTAGCAAAATTCACACCATTTTTCACACCATTACTTTTTAAGATTACGATAGGCAATCTCTCCAACAGCCATTGGAATGACATTTGAAGTGTTGACATAAGTCTTAGTTGAAATCGTGTCACTATGGGTTAGAGCTTCAGAAATAGCTTCAATAGACGTTCCAGCCTGTTTTGCTAATGTTGCTCCTGTATGTCGTAATTTATGAGGTGTAGTATGCTTAAGTTCAGGATGACGACGTTTGACAGATTTCATTTTATTATTAAGATAGTCAGAGTGTAGAGGGCTATTAACGTTACCCTTCATATCGATATAAGTAAAGACATATTGTTCATCGGATTGGATAATTCCAAACTTTGCTAGTTCATATTTTTGTTGTTCTTTCCAAGAGGTAAGAAGCTGAAGTAAGTCATTAGAAATAGAGAAAAATAGGATAGCAAAAGCTCTATTCAGGAGAAAATGAAGCAAATATTTCCATAATAAAACGCATATTATCAAGGTTGTTCATTCAATACCTGATACTATGCGCTTTTCTGATTTTAAAGACTGATTGCTCACTCTCTTTTTCATTATAATTCAGTTACAATTTAATCTTATTTGAGAAAGTGGGTGATGCTATTCTCTAATAAGACTATGATATTAATTTTTGATAGTACTTCCAGAAGTTAAAGATTCCATTTTATCCTTCAAGTGTCTGTATTAGATAATGTGTTCTAAATTTACTATATCTTGTTAGGATTTGGGTAGAATCATTGATAACAGACTGTTGCAAATCTAGTCAGCTGAATGATTTATATTTATCTATTTTTCTAGTAACCAATCTATGATATTTTTTTTCTCAATTCCATTGTAATTGGCTGTTGGCTGGATCGTATCCATTGTTAATAGATATTTTGGGAATTGATCTTTAATGGCTTCTAGTGGTCTAAGTTCTCTTTCTAGTGTTTCTGGAGCAAGTGTTGTTTCACTGACCTGATAATAAGCGTAGTGGCCAAGATCAGTTACAACAACAAAATCAACCTCATACTTATCTAAATTACCAACATATACTTGTGAATATCTACGTCTCAATTCCAAATAGACAATATTTTCCAAGATATGCCCAATGTCTTCTTTGTGGTCTGGTAATAAGAGATGTCGTAAACCTAAATCAACGGGATAATATTTTTCTAAGCGTTGCAATAATGCTCTACCTTTTACATCAAAACGTGGAACGGAATAAAAAAGTAAACTGTCTGTCAAAGTCGTCAAATAATTTTCCAAAGTATTATGGGATATGGAAACATTTTGGCTGACCAGGGTATTACGAATCTTATTTGTTGATATTAAGCTACCTGTACTACTGAGAAGGGTTCGGACAATGCGCTCAATAATAGTAGGATTTGGATTTCCCAATCTAGTGACAATATCATTTAACAGTATGGAGTTATATATTCCTCTGAGATAGTCAATTTTTTCAACGTAAGATGATGTTTGCAATAAGTAAGGGAAAGCACTAAAGAGATACTTGTTAAAAATTTCTGTTGTATTCAAATTCTCTGAGAGAGATTGACCTGATAGGTATTCTTCAAATGACAAAGGAAGAACCTCTATCTCAACATACCGACCAGTCAAGTTTGTAGCTAATTGGCTACTCATAAAGTAAGCGTTTGATCCAGTCAAATAGAGGTCAACATTTGGCAAGATGAATAGACTATCTGCTACCAGTTCAAATTTTTCAACATGTTGAATTTCATCTAAAAAGATATAGTATGTTTTCTCCCCAACTAACTGCTCTTTTATATAAGCGAATAATGTTTGAAAATGTCGCAGGTCATAGTAACTCAAATCTTCGAAATTGATGGATATGATTTGATCTTCGTCTACGCCAGTTGTTAGTAACTCCTCTTTATAGAGTTGAAAAAGCACAGATTTACCAGCTCGTCTAACTCCACTCACAACCTTAATGATTTGACGGTCACGATGTCTTCTTAAAAAATCTAAATAATATGGTCTTTTAATATAGTTCATAATAGTTACCTCAAAGATAGTATAATACAAATAGTAATTATTTTCAAATATTTAGAAATAATGTTTAATTTATTTGAATATTTCTAAATGTTTAGAAATAATATCTGGAACTATTTAAATATCTTCAGGATAGAAAAAGAAATTGTATTTGTTGATGTTGCATCATTTGTGTTAACAAGTCATTTAGAAGCATTTAAGAAATTAGTGAAATGAAAAACTCATGGTAGAACAAATTGTTGAGTTACATGGCCAATTAATAACAAATACCGCTGGTTTATGAGATAGATATTTAATTATCCTCTGATAAATAGGATAAACGTTCTGGAAATTTAGATATTACAGACAAAATAAAATATTTAAAAGCTACTGGGAAACATGGTATAATGTAACTAAAGGAGGTAGCGTATGTCCTTAGATATAGATAAAGAAAAGATGACAATCATGGGAGTCGCTTTTGAAAATCGGTCCGTTTTTAAGAGTGTTTGGTATGCTTTAAGTACAAATATGATTGAAGGATGGCGACCTACGGTTAGTGATGTTGAAAAATTACGAGATGAAGCTCTTGCTTTGGGGATGGCTTAATGAAGCGTAAATGTTATGATTCTTATGACTATATTGATCCGAATAATTTATATACCTATCCAGATTCTTCAGTTCTAAGAAATAAGCAGGAAGAACGAGATGAGCAAAAAGCACGCGATCTTGAATATCGTATGGTTGCTAGTAAGAGTTTGAAATTATTTATCAATCCTATCCCAGTTTATAGTGTAAAAGATATATTGAAAATTCATCAATTTTTGTTTGAAGATATGTATCATTGGGCAGGTGAATTTAGAAAAGTCAATATTTCAAAAAGTGGTAATGCTTTTATGCCGATTCAGTCTTTCGATACAGCACTCACTTACCTTAATAATTTGATAGATAGATTTCATGACAATGCTAATAGTAGAAAAGAAGTCATTCAGTTATTGGTCGAAATTTTAGATAATCTCAATTATTTTCATCCATTCCGTGAGGGAAACGGTAGAACGCAGAGGGAGGTTATTCGCTCTTTAGCTTTAATGAAAGGTTATGAATGTGAAATATCAATCGGTGATGATGATGAGATTTATCACCTGTATATGGATGGTACAGTTTATGGAGACAAAACTAAATTAACGAAGTTATTTGAAAAAATTCTTTTCAAGTTATGAGTTTATACATTCGACTACCCTGGATAAGAATGCTCTATTGTACTAGAATATTTTATGTAATCTGCACCTTAAAAGTTAGATTTTTTCTATTTAACTTTTAGGGTGCAGTTCATTTTGCTATGGCATGATAGTAAACCTTATGAGGTGTTGTAGCAAGTATTCAAATAAAAAGCGCATACTATCAGGCGTAAAAGCTTGATAGTATACGTTTTATCCTAGAAATATTTACTGTGTTTTCTTTTCAAACTGACTTTTTAAGAAGTTGCCTTATCAACAATTTCAAAAATTACTACAGACCTTGAATTTTACTTATCATTTCAATAATTCAGATTGCTTACATTTTATTTTGATAAGTTTTACGGTAATCTCCAGGAGAAAGTCCAGTCCTTTGTTTAAAAATTTTAGTAAAGTAAGAATAATTATCATACCCTACTTGACAAGATACCTGTGATATCGAGATATTTGTTTGAGATAGAAGAGATTTAGCAGCATTAATGCGCTTATCCGTTATATATTTAACAAGAGTTTCTCCAGTTTCTTTTTTAAAAATTCTAGCTAAATGATCTGCGCTGAGATAAACCATATCTGCTAATATAGAACGATTTATATCTTCATAGTAGTGATGATCTATGTATTCGACGATACGTTGAATACTATTTTTTTGGTTTTCAATGTTTGTTGCAAATTTCTTAGCATGTGACCAGTAATAATCAAAGTAATCCTGAAATGATTCAATTGAATGAAAGCGTCGTTGGAATAGGAAATCATGAGTGCTATTTTGGAACAATTTATGTGCCGAAATTCCATTTTGATCTAGATATATTCCTATTTGTTGAGTCCAATCTAGTAAAATTTGTTGTAG
>NZ_JBBJZX010000081.1:0-9038 GCF_038148935.1 Streptococcus pseudopneumoniae
AAAAGGAGTATACAATATGTCTATTGTTATCGGTGCAGATGCTGCAGGTTTGAGATTGAAAGAAGTTGTGAAAGACTTCTTGGAAAAAGAAAATTTCCACGTTGTGGATGTTACAGCTGAAGGTCAAGACTTTGTTGATGTGACTCTCGCTGTTGCTGCAGAAGTAAACAAAGAAGAACAAAACCTTGGTATCGTGATTGATGCTTATGGAGCTGGTCCATTTATGGTTGCAACAAAAATCAAAGGAATGGTTGCTGCAGAAGTATCTGACGAACGTTCAGCTTATATGACTCGTGGCCACAACAACTCACGTATGATCACTATGGGTGCACAACTTGTTGGTGATGAATTGGCTAAAAACATCGCTAAAGGATTTGTTAACGGTAAATACGATGGTGGACGTCACCAAATTCGTGTCGACATGTTGAACAAAATGTGCTAAGTAGATTACAGTAAGAAAGGTAAGATAAAAATGAGAATTGCAATTGGATGTGACCACATCGTAACAGATGAAAAAATGGCGGTTTCAGAATTTTTGAAATCAAAAGGATATGAAGTCATTGACTTTGGTACATATGACCATACACGTACTCACTACCCAATCTTTGGTAAAAAAGTAGGGGAAGCTGTAACTAGTGGTCAAGCTGATCTTGGAGTATGTATCTGTGGTACTGGTGTTGGTATCAACAACGCTGTAAATAAAGTTCCAGGTGTCCGTTCTGCCTTGGTTCGTGATATGACAACAGCCCTTTATGCTAAAGAACAATTGAACGCCAACGTTATCGGTTTTGGTGGTAAGATTACTGGTGAATTGCTCATGTGCGATATCATCGAAGCTTTCATCCATGCTGAATACAAACCAACTGAAGAAAACAAAAAATTGATTGCGAAAATTGAACACCTTGAAAGTCACAATGCTCAACAAACAGACGCAAACTTCTTCACTGAATTCCTTGAAAAATGGGATCGCGGAGAATACCACGACTAAGAGGTGACCTATGATTTTAACAGTCACAATGAACCCATCCATTGATATTTCCTATCCCTTGGATGAGTTGAAGATTGATACTGTCAATCGTGTGGTGGATGTAACCAAAACGGCTGGTGGTAAGGGACTCAATGTTACCCGAGTACTTTCAGAATTTGGGGATTCTGTTCTTGCTACTGGTTTAGTGGGTGGTAAACTTGGTGAGTTTTTGGTTGAACATATCGATGATCAAGTAAAGAAAGATTTCTTCTCAATTCAGGGAGAAACTCGTAACTGTATCGCTATTCTTCATGGAGATAACCAAACAGAAGTTCTTGAAAAAGGTCCTGAAGTATTGGAACAGGAAGGTCAAGACTTTTTGGAACATTTCAAAAATCTTCTGGAGTCAGTTGAAGTAGTAGCTATCTCAGGCAGTCTGCCAGCTGGTCTTCCAGTTGATTACTATGCGAGCTTGGTAGAAATTGCTAATCAAGTTGGCAAGCCTGTTGTCTTGGACTGCTCTGGTGCAGCACTTCAGGCGGTTCTTGAATCACCACATAAACCAACAGTCATCAAACCAAATAATGAGGAATTGTCCCAGCTTCTAGGAAGAGAAGTTTCTGAGGATTTGGATGAATTAAAAGAAGTACTTCAAGAACCTTTGTTTGCAGGGATTGAATGGATTATTGTTTCACTTGGTGCCAACGGTGCCTTTGCCAAACATGGTGACACTTTCTACAAGGTAGATATTCCTAGAATTCAGGTAGTCAACCCTGTCGGATCTGGAGATTCTACTGTGGCAGGAATTTCTTCAGGACTTCTTCATAAAGAATCGGATGCAGAATTACTCATCAAGGCAAATGTCCTTGGTATGCTCAATGCTCAAGAAAAAATGACTGGTCATGTCAACATGGCCAACTATCAAGCTCTATATGATCAATTAATAGTAAAAGAGGTATAAAATGGCTTTAACAGAACAAAAACGTGCACGCTTAGAAAAACTTTCTGATGAAAATGGTATCATCTCAGCTCTTGCATTTGACCAACGCGGTGCTTTGAAACGTCTCATGGCTCAACACCAAACAGAAGAACCAACTGTGGCTCAAATGGAAGAACTCAAAGTCTTGGTAGCAGATGAATTGACTAAATACGCTTCATCTATGCTTCTTGACCCTGAGTATGGACTTCCAGCAACTAAAGCTCTTGATGAAAAGGCTGGTCTTCTCCTTGCTTATGAAAAAACAGGTTATGACACAACAAGTACAAAACGTTTGCCAGACTGCTTGGATGTTTGGTCTGCAAAACGTATTAAAGAAGAAGGTGCAGATGCAGTTAAATTCTTGCTTTACTATGATGTAGATAGCTCAGACGAACTCAACCAAGAAAAACAAGCTTACATCGAACGCATCGGTTCTGAATGTGTGGCTGAAGATATCCCATTCTTCCTTGAAATCCTTGCTTACGATGAAAAAATTGCGGACGCTGGTTCTGTAGAATATGCGAAAGTAAAACCACACAAAGTTATCGGTGCTATGAAAGTCTTCTCAGACCCACGCTTTAACATTGATGTCTTGAAAGTTGAAGTTCCTGTTAACATTAAATATGTTGAAGGCTTCGCTGAAGGTGAAGTAGTTTATACACGTGAAGAAGCAGCAGCCTTCTTCAAAGCACAAGATGAAGCAACTAACTTGCCATACATCTATTTGAGTGCTGGTGTATCAGCTAAACTCTTCCAAGATACTCTTGTATTTGCCCATGAATCAGGTGCAAACTTTAACGGAGTTCTTTGTGGCCGTGCAACATGGGCTGGATCAGTTGAAGCTTACATCAAAGATGGTGAAGCAGCAGCTCGCGAATGGCTTCGCACAACTGGTTTTGAAAACATTGACGAACTCAATAAAGTTCTTCAAACAACAGCGACTTCATGGAAAGAGCGCGTGTAAGAAAGTCCTCCTAGGTTAGGAACATGAATCTAAAAATTTTTAAAAAAGTTGTATGTAAAGGTTTACAAATTAACTTACTTGTGCTATACTTAAATCACAAGTTAATACAAGGTGAGTGTTACTAAGTAATATTAGGCATGATCACAGGTGAATTAGGAATCGGCTGATTTTCTAGTTCATTTGTGGTCATTTTTTATACTCATATACCTTTAAGACATAAAAGGAGGTTGACATGTATCGAATTCTAAATCCAATGAATCACAATGTCTCGCTTGTCAGAAATGATAAAGGAGAAGAAGTGATTGTGATTGGTAAGGGGATTGCATTTGGAAAGAAGAAGGGGGATTTGATTGCTGAACAGCAGGTTGAGAAAATCTTTCGGATGAAGACCGAAGAGTCCAGGGAAAACTTTATGGCTCTCCTCAAAGATGTTCCGCTTGATTTTATCACAGTGACCTATGAGATCATTGATAAGCTATCAAAGAAATATCATTATCCAATTCAAGAGTATCTCTACGTAACCTTGACAGATCATATTTACTGTTCTTACCAAGCTCTAGCACAAGGAAGATACAAGGATAGTAATCTGCCAGATATTTCCACTAAGTATCCTGTCGCTTTTCAAATCGCAAATGAAGCATTTGAAATTTACCGTCAGAAGCTAGCAGATCATTTTCCTGAGGACGAAATTATTCGGATTGCTTATCATTTCATTAATGCCGAAGGTGAAAATGAAGTGGAACTTGTGGAGTCGATTGATAAGAGGAAAGAAATTCTCAGGAATGTTGAGGAAGTTCTAAAGGACTATGCAATTCAACGAACCAAAGAGAATACCCATTTCTATGATCGCTTTATGATTCATTTGAATTATTTCTTGGATTATTTAGACAGATCTAGAGATGATAACCAATCACTTCTGGACATGGAAGACCATATCAAACAATCCTATCCAAAAGCCTTCGAGATTGGCTCCAAGATTTATGATGTGATTACGCAACATACGGGGCTTGATTTGTATAAGAGTGAACGAGTTTATCTAGTTCTACATATCCAACGTTTATTGTCATAAAAATTATTTAAAATTATATAAGGAGAATTCTATCATGAATAGAGAAGAAGTAACATTGTTAGGTTTTGAAATCGTAGCCTATGCTGGCGATGCTCGTTCAAAACTATTGGAAGCCTTGAAGGCTGCTGAAGCTGGTGATTTTGTAAAAGCGGATACTCTGGTAGAAGAAGCTGGTTCTTGCATTGCTGAAGCTCACCACGCTCAAACAAGTCTGTTGACTAAGGAAGCAGCTGGCGAGGATTTGGCCTATAGTGTAACCATGATGCATGGCCAAGACCACTTGATGACAACTATTTTGTTAAAAGATTTGATGCATCATTTAATTGAACTCTACAAGAGAGGAGTTAAGTAATGAATAAATTAATTGCATTTATCGAGAAAGGAAAGCCTTTCTTTGAGAAACTATCTCGTAATATCTATCTTCGTGCTATTCGTGATGGTTTCATTGCAGGTATGCCTGTTATTCTCTTCTCAAGTATTTTTATCTTGATTGCCTTTGTACCAAACTCATGGGGCTTTAAATGGTCTGATGAAGTTGTAGCCTTTCTGATGAAACCTTATAGCTATTCTATGGGTATTCTGGCTCTCTTGGTAGCTGGTACAACAGCTAAATCTTTGACCGACTCAGTAAACCGTAGTATGGAGAAAACCAATCAAATCAACTATATGTCAACACTGTTAGCAGCAATTGTTGGTTTGTTGATGTTGGCAGCTGATCCTATCGAAAATGGTCTAGCTACTGGATTCTTGGGGACAAAAGGTTTGCTTTCAGCCTTCCTTGCTGCCTTTGTTACCGTAGCCATCTATAAGGTTTGTGTTAAGAACAACGTCACTATTCGAATGCCTGACGAAGTTCCGCCAAATATCTCCCAAGTATTTAAAGATGTGATTCCATTCACTCTATCTGTTGTTTCTCTTTATGCTCTTGACTTATTAGCACGTCATTTTGTTGGTGCAAGCGTAGCTGAATCAATCGGTAAATTCTTTGCTCCACTCTTCTCTGCTGCTGATGGTTATCTTGGTATTACCATTATCTTTGGTGCCTTTGCCTTCTTCTGGTTTGTTGGTATCCATGGTCCATCTATCGTTGAACCTGCTATCGCAGCTATTACCTATGCAAATGCCGAAGTCAACTTGAACCTTCTCCAACAAGGTATGCACGCTGACAAGATTCTTACTTCTGGTACACAAATGTTTATCGTGACCATGGGTGGTACAGGTGCGACACTAGTTGTTCCTTTCATGTTCATGTGGTTAACAAAATCGAAACGTAACCGTGCAATCGGTCGTGCTTCAGTAGTTCCAACTTTCTTCGGTGTAAATGAGCCTATCTTGTTCGGTGCTCCATTGGTATTAAATCCAATCTTCTTCATTCCATTTATTTTTGCTCCTATCGCAAACGTATGGATCTTTAAATTCTTTATTGAAACTCTTGGAATGAACTCATTTACTGCTAATCTACCATGGACAACTCCAGCTCCACTAGGTCTAGTTCTTGGAACTAACTTCCAAGTGCTATCATTCATTCTTGCTGCCCTTCTAATCGTGGTTGACGTAGTCATTTACTACCCATTCCTTAAAGTATATGATGAACAAATTCTTGAAGAAGAGCGTTCAGGTAAGTCTAATGACGAATTGAAAGAAAAAGTTGCTGCAAACTTCAACACTGCAAAAGCAGATGCTATTCTTGAGAAAGCGGGTGTAGAAGCAGCACAAAATACCATCACTGAAGAAACAAATGTTCTCGTTCTCTGTGCAGGTGGAGGGACAAGTGGTCTCCTTGCAAATGCTTTGAACAAGGCAGCTGCAGAATACAATGTTCCTGTGAAAGCAGCAGCAGGTGGCTATGGTGCTCACCGTGAAATGTTGCCAGAGTTTGATCTTGTTATCCTTGCTCCTCAAGTTGCTTCAAACTTTGAAGACATGAAAGCAGAAACTGATAAACTCGGTATTAAACTTGCCAAGACAGAAGGCGCTCAATACATCAAATTAACCCGTGATGGAAAAGGTGCTCTTGCATTTGTACAAGCTCAATTCGAAAAATAAAAGATTAGAAGTGAGATGGAGAATAAAGCCTCACTAGCCTCCTCTCCATCTTATTTCTTTTTTAATTAAAAGGAGAATTATATGACAAAAACATTACCAAAAGACTTTATTTTCGGTGGCGCAACAGCTGCTTATCAAGCAGAAGGTGCTACACATACTGATGGAAAAGGACCAGTTGCGTGGGATAAATATCTTGAAGATAACTACTGGTACACTGCAGAACAAGCCAGTGATTTTTACAATCGATATCCAGTTGACCTCAAGCTGGCAGAAGAGTATGGTATCAATGGCATTCGAATTTCTATTGCCTGGTCACGTATTTTCCCGACTGGTTATGGTGAAGTAAATGCTAAAGGTGTTGAATTTTATCATAATCTATTTGCAGAGTGTCACAAACGTCACGTTGAGCCATTTGTAACTCTTCATCATTTTGACACGCCAGAAGCTCTTCACTCAAATGGCGACTTCTTAAATCGTGAAAATATTGAACACTTTGTAGACTACGCGGCTTTCTGTTTTGAAGAATTTCCAGAAGTAAATTATTGGACAACCTTTAATGAAATTGGGCCAATCGGTGATGGTCAATATTTAGTTGGTAAATTCCCTCCAGGTATCCAGTATGACCTTGCCAAAGTCTTCCAATCGCACCACAATATGATGGTGTCTCATGCGCGTGCAGTTAAGCTATATAAAGATAAAGGTTATAAAGGTGAAATTGGTGTTGTTCACGCTCTGCCAACTAAGTATCCTTTGGATCCTAAAAATCCAGCAGATGTTATTGCGGCAGAGTTGGAGGACATTATCCATAACAAATTTATCTTGGATGCAACTTATCTGGGGCACTACTCTGAAAAGACCCTGGCAGGGGTAGAGGCTATCTTGGCTGCCAATGGTGGAAAGCTTGACTTGCGTGACGAAGATTTCGAAGTATTAGAAGCCGCAAAAGACTTGAATGACTTCCTTGGAATTAACTACTATATGAGTGACTGGATGGAATCCTTTGATGGAGAAACTGAAATCATCCATAATGGTAAGGGTGAGAAAGGAAGTTCTAAATACCAAATCAAAGGTGTTGGTCGTCGTGTAGCTCCTGATTATGTACCACGTACGGATTGGGATTGGATTATCTACCCTCAAGGTTTGTATGACCAAATCATGCGCGTGAAGAAAGATTATCCGAACTACAAGAAGATTTACATCACTGAAAATGGTCTCGGCTATAAAGATGAGTTCGTCGATAACACTGTTTATGATGATGGCCGTATTGATTATGTGAAACAACACTTGGAGGTCTTGTCTGATGCGATTGCAGATGGCGCTAATGTAAAAGGTTACTTTATTTGGTCATTGATGGATGTCTTCTCATGGTCAAATGGGTATGAGAAACGTTACGGTCTCTTCTATGTAGATTTTGAAACTCAAGAACGTTATCCTAAGAAATCAGCTCACTGGTACAAGAAAGTAGCGAAAACTCAAGTGATTGAGTAGTAGAATGAGTCATTAGATATAGAATTTTAGTGAGGCAAAAAGATGTTCAAAAATTTTATCCAATCTATTTATGAAAAAGTTTATATTATCAACTTTGAAAAATGCTCTCAAATACCGTGTTTGACGAATGAAGAACTGAAAAGCCTTGGGAAATGGTATGTCTCTACCGGTAAAGAATGGATTTGTCATTCAGATTATGAGCTGGAAGAATTTAAAAATTTGTTTTTAAATTTTATCAATCCTGAAGAACGGGATAATATCTCCTTTGATTCAGATTTTATGCCGTTTCAACAATCGTAACCAATTTCCAAAAAAGTTAAATCTCGTATTTAGTACGCTGCAAAACTTTTATCTAATCACGTTGCTTATACTCAATGAAAATCAAAGAGCAACTTTAAACTAGAAAGCAAGTCGCAGGTTTCTCAATGCATAGCTTTGAGGTGGCAGATAAAGCAATTGGGCAAAAAGTCTTTAACGCAGAAAAACGCATAATATCAGGTGTTGAAAACCTTGATACTATGCGTTTTATTGTGGGAAGATTTACTTCTGAAATTGAGTTGTTAACCAGAATCTTTCAGGTTTATTAAGGCTTGATGACTTTAGTAAGTTTAGATAGCTCAAAAAGGATTGAATCACTTAGTTTAGAATCTGAAACAATAGTATCAAGATTTGATACATTATAAAAAGTATAAAAATCAAACTTATTGAACTTACTATGATCTGCGAGTAAATATTTTTTATTAGAATTATTTAAAGCGATGCGTTGAGCCTCTCCCTCTTCCTCGCTAAAAGTAGCTAGAGCTCCGTTTTGAATACCATTACAGCTAACGAAAGCTTTAGAAAATTGGAGATTAGAGAGATTTTGTAGGGTCAATGTGCCAACAAAAGCACCTGTAATATCGCGATAATTTCCACCTATCAAAATCAAATCTGTTAATTTTCGTTCGCTTAAAATCAGAAAAACAGGTAAACTGTTGGTCACGACGCGGATATTGTCAATAGGCAACTCACGCGCAAAAAATTCTAATGTTGTTCCTGGTCCAATAAAAATAGTTTCTCTTTCTTCTACTAGACTGCCTGCAAAACGGGCTATTTCTTGTTTTTCTGCCGTTTGGAGGGCTTGTTTTTCAATATTTGATCGCTCATTAGTCAAAAGGGAGTTGGTTCGAAGTTTTTCAGCTCCACCATGCACACGAATCAGCAAATCTTTATCAGCTAATTCCTGTAAATAGCGCCTTGCAGTCATATCTGAAACGGCTATTTCGTCCATAATCTGTTTAACCGTTATGGTTCCTTTACTATTTACTATCTCTAAAATTTTGGTTAATTTTTCTTGTTTGAGCACATTATCACCTCGTTTCCTACTACTATCTTACCATAAACTAGCCCATCATTCAAATACAAAAACAACAAAATAAAACAAAAACAAAAATATCGAGGTTCATTTTCAAAACTTTCGATATTTTTATTAAGTTATTATTTTGTTGTTTCTAGTTTATTTTTTATGATTGAGAGTGGTGGAGAA
>NZ_JBBJZX010000082.1:0-8923 GCF_038148935.1 Streptococcus pseudopneumoniae
GTTAATAGACAAAAGCAGACCAGCACCTGCAAGCAAACCAAGAGTAAGTAATTTAGATTTTTTCATAGCTATTTCCTCCTTTATCGAACAGCTATAAGAGGGCTTCCCCTCTTTATTTAGCTATATTCTAATACTTTTCATTGTCAAAGTCAATAATATTGTGAAAAATTAGACAATATTACCAATATCTACGAATTGTATTTTGAGTAATACCGTATTGATTCATATAAGAAACATATTGACCCGGATATGGAGCATGAACTACCTTTCCACCACCAACATAAATACCTACATGGTCATTTGTCTCTTCACTATTATACAAAATCAAATCTCCAGCTTGTTGAGAACCATTACTTACATAACTTCCTCCTGTTGCTTGACCATAGGTTACTCTAGGAATACTAATATCAAACTTAGCATGAATAGCCATCGTAAATCCTGAGCAATCTACGCCACTATTCAAATCTGCCCCACCCCAAACATATGGAATTCTTCCTACAAATGTCTCTGCGTATTCACCAAGAGCTTGCCCACGATTTTCTACCCATACACCACTTTCTCTAAAGAAATATGGTGTACCATTCACACGTTGATAACCAGTGACCATAGCACCACTAGCAGATAAGTAGTAATAATTGCCATCAGGTTGAATCCAAGTATTTTCTTTCATCCATCCTTGGTCATCAAAATAGTACCACTTGCCATCTAATTGTTCCCAATTTTTAGCATACCCACCTGAACCGTATTTAAACCACCATTTACCATTGGTTTGCATCCATGTTCCTTTCGGATCACGATATTGATTGAAAGCTTTCTTCTCTTGATTGCCCTCTGCTTGAGTTTCTTTATCTTCAAAACCAATCAATTTTACTTGATCAGCTTCTTCAGCTTTTATCTTGCCTTGATTAACTAATTGAGCAATCGCTTCTTTCTCACTTTCTGATGGGGAATCAGCATAGGCTACCGTAGTATTTGCTAGGAGAACGCCTCCTGCAAGAACTAACAAACTAGAATAAAGATATTTTTTCATCATAAAAATCCTTTCTTTTTTCTCCTTTTTGGAGATTAATTTTTTCTAACTCCATTATATCCCCTATTTGTCCTCAGATTTCTCCTGTCCCTAGAAAGACTAAATCTGTTCCTAAACGGTCATTTAAAGCAAATAAAAAATTCCAAAGCAAATGCCTTGGAACTTCTTATCTTTATTTTGCTTGAATGATTTTAACCACATCTCCTACGCTCTGCAGTTGGTCAATTTCTTCGTCGCTGATCTCGATATTAAATTCATCTTCCAGTGTCAAGATAAACTCCATCAAGTCAACTGAGTCAGCATCCAAATCGTCTTTCAGACTCAAAGCTTCGGTCACTACAAAGTCCTCTCCCTGTCGCTCTTGGATAATGGTCACAATACGGTTAAAAATTTCTTTTTCTGTCATCTCTTTTATTCTCCTGAAAATTCACGCGCAGTCTGGGCAACTACGTCTGTTTCTAGCATGGTACGAATCTGGCGAATCGTACTATAGACAGCCTTGGCATCGCTTGAGCCATGAGTCTTGACAACAGGTGCCTTAACACCAAACAAGACCGCTCCACCAACATCTGAGTAGTTGAGCTGTTTTTTCAAACCTCTGAGGCTGTCCTTGAGAAGGAGGGCGCCTAGTTTCGCTCGAAGACCACCACCTGTAATAGCAGTCTTGAGCAAGCTCATGATTCCCATGGCTGTCCCTTCAATGGATTTGAGCACAGCGTTTCCCGTGAAACCATCTGCCACAACAACATCTGCAACGCCATTCATCAAATCACGCGCTTCCACATTTCCGATAAAGTTCAAACTTTCATCAGCTGCTAGTAATTCGTAGGTGTCCTTACGAAGCGGGTCGCCCTTACTACTCTCTGTTCCGTTGTTGAGCAAGCCAACGCGTGGTTGCGCAATGCCACGGACATTTTTAGCATAGAAAGAACCTAGAACCGCGTATTGATGGAGGTGCTGGGCTGTATTTTCCGCATTGGCACCGAGGTCAAGCATGTCAAAACCTTTCCCATCAATGGTCGGCAAGGTTGACATAAGCCCAGGTCGATCGATATTCTTGATACGACCCACGATGAAAAATCCTGCCGCCAACAAAGCACCTGTATTTCCAGCCGATAGGACAGCATCTGCTTCACCCTCTTTGACAGCCTTGGCCGCCAATACCATACTGGCATTTTTCTTCTTCCGAATAGCTCTCGTAGGTTCATCGTCTGAATCAACCTTCTCATCTGTATGGATAATGCTGACGCGCTCTGTCGCTGTCAGATATTGCTTGATTTTAGCTTCATCTCCGTAGAGTTGAACCTCGATATCTGAAAAGTCAGCTAGGGCTTGATTGACACCCTCAACGATGGCCTGAGGTGCGTAATCGCCTCCCATGGCATCTACTGCGATTTTTTTCATTTCTTTTCCTCTTTTAGTAATTGTCCCCAGTCTGCTAGGGAATCAATAAATTTCTTTGATTTTAGGTGAATCCCAACGTACTCTTCGTAGAGTTGATCCATAAATTGGCGTAGCTCTTGCTTGATTTCAGGCTTGAGCGAAATAGTCTCCAAGGTCTCAAAATCAATAGCTTGAAATTGATTGAGCAGATAAGGGATATTGGGATTGAGATGGCAACGTCTCTCATCTTCATGATAATGCTCTGGACAGAGGCAGGCGCCATATTTGAAAGAAAAATCAAAAGCCTGACCAACCCGATGACAAAAGACACACTCATTAAAATTGAGGCCGATCCCAAATCGAGTCAAGATTTGGATTTCAAAAATATTGGTCAAAACCTGATAATCCAAACCCTCTTCCATCAACTCCAAAGTCTTTTGCAAAAAAGCAAACAAGGGAGCATCCTGCTGATTGTCCTGCAAACTAGCATCGGCAAGAGCTGCCACATAGGTTGCATAGGCCATGACAAAGAGGTCACTATTGATCTTGGGAAAGGTCATCACCTCATGATAGTCCTCAATGTAACTGAGCCCATCATCATTGATTCGCAAGAGAAATCGTGCCAGCACCAAGGGTTGAATAACCGGCGCCAGCTTAGACTGGCCAGCGTGTTTGACAAAAAACATGCGTTTCCCAGCCTGCTCTGTAAAAATCTTGACTAGCTTGTCATCCTCACGAAAGTTACGATTGTAGAGCACCAAGCCTTGACTCGTGATAGACTGAATCATGCTTCTCTCATATACTCCTCAAGTCGTTTCATGGCTTCTTTGATAGTCTCCATGCTGGCTGCATAAGACAGACGCACATAGCCTTCTCCGTAACGCCCAAAGGCAGCACCAGGGATAAAGGCAACGGCCTTCTTCTGAGCAAAATCCTTCAGAAAAGCAAAGGAGTCTTGATTGTAGCCCGCTGGAATCTTAGCAAAGATATAGAAGGCACCGTCTGGCTTGATAATCTCAAAACCAAGAGCAGTCATTTTCTCGATAATATAGTCCCGACGCTGGATGTATTCCTTCTTCATAGGTTCCGCATCGTTTTTACCAGCCGTCAGGGCTTCTACCGCAGCATGTTGAGCCATGGTGTTTGCAGCAGTAACCAGATACTGGTGACTCTTGATTAACTGGGCTGTGAAGGCTGCAGGAGCAAAAATCAGACCCAAACGCCAACCTGTCATAGCATGTGATTTAGACAAACCATTGATGATGATAGCCTGATCTCTCAACATGGTTCCCAGAGACACATGGGCTTCCCCTGTGTAGGTCAATTCTGAATAAACCTCATCACAGACAACGAAAATTTCGTACTTGCGTAAAACAGCTGCCAAGGCTTCCAACTGCTCCCAACTATAGGTAATTCCTGTCGGATTAGCTGGATAGTTAAGAATAACCGCCTTGAGCCTGTCTCCCTGCTCCAAAATGGCCTTCTCCAACATCTCAGGAGTCAAGACAAACCCATTTTCAGTCGTGTCAATCTCGACAATCTCTGCCCCAACTAGATTGACAATCGGTTCATAACCCGGATAGGCAGGAGCTGGCAAGAGCACCTTGTCTCCCTCTTCCAAAATAGCTGTCAAAGTCGCAGATAAAGCCTCTGTCGCCCCAATTGTAACCAAGATTTCATTCTCAGGAGCATAGTCCAGTTGGTACTTTTCCTTAACAAAGTCACTGGCTGCCTGACGTAGAGTCAGCAGGCCACTCATCCCTGTATAGTAGGATTGGTTCTGATCAATCGCTCGCTTGGCCGCCTCCTTGACATGATCTGGCGTTGTAAAATCAGGTTCCCCCAAGGTCAAACGCAAGACCCCAGGAATCTCCGAAATAGCCTGGTCAAACTGACGAATCAACGAAACTTGAATCTTATCTAACTGTTTATTAAAGCGCTTAGTTAAGTCCATAGATACCTCCTACTTTCAAAACGTATCTCTATTATACTACAAAAGCCCCCCGACCGCAAAAATACATGATAGAATAGCTTTCCACTTTCTACTTTACTTTTCCTGTTTTTATGTCTATAATGGTAAAAGATTTTATTTGGAGGTTTTTATGTCATTTCTATCAAAAAATGGAGCAGGTATCTTGGCCTGCCTTCTCATTTCTATCGTATCTTGGTACTTAGGAGGATTCTTCCCTGTCATTGGCGCGCCCGTTTTTGCCATTTTCATGGGAATGCTCCTACATCCCTTTCTCTCGTCTTATACACAACTGGATGCGGGATTGACCTTTAGTTCCAAGAAATTGCTCCAGTATGCCGTTGTCTTGCTTGGTTTTGGTCTCAATATCTCGCAAGTCTTCGCAGTCGGACAATCTTCACTCCCTGTCATCCTGTCCACCATCTCAATAGCTCTGATTATTGCCTATTTCTTCCAGCGTTTCTTTGCACTGGATACAAAACTGGCTACCTTGGTTGGAGTAGGTTCTTCAATCTGTGGTGGTTCTGCCATTGCAGCGACAGCGCCCGTTATCCATGCCAAGGAAAAGGAAGTAGCCCAAGCCATCTCTGTTATCTTTTTCTTCAATGTCTTGGCTGCGCTCATCTTTCCAACCCTCGGCACCTGGCTTCATCTATCCAATGAAGGCTTCGCCCTCTTTGCAGGGACTGCGGTCAACGACACTTCCTCTGTAACGGCTGCCGCCAGCGCTTGGGACAGCCTTTACCAAAGCAATACCCTCGAGTCTGCAACCATTGTTAAACTCACACGTACTTTGGCCATTATCCCTATCACGCTCTTTCTATCCTACTGGCAAAGTCGCCAACAAGAAAACAAGCAAAGCCTACAACTGAAAAAAGTCTTCCCACTTTTTATCCTTTACTTTATCCTTGCCTCTCTCCTCACTACACTACTCACCTCTCTAGGTGTATCCAGTAGTTTCTTTACCCCTCTCAAAGAACTCTCTAAATTCCTTATTGTCATGGCCATGAGTGCTATCGGACTCAAAACCAATCTAGTAGCTATGGTCAAATCCAGCGGAAAATCCATTCTTCTTGGAGCCATCTGCTGGATTGCCATCATCCTCACCAGTCTTGGTATGCAGACCCTTATCGGCATTTTCTAATACTCTTCGAAAATCTCTTCAAACCACGTCAACGTCGCCTTACCGTATATATGTGACTGACTTCGTCAGTCTTATCTACAACCTCAAAACTGTGTTTTGAGCAACCTGCGGCTAGTTTACTCTTTGATTTTCATTGAGTATAACACAAAAGGTAGCCCATCAGCTACCTTTTTCTTATGCTTCCTTAATCAAGCGTGTATGTTCTCTCTTGATGCAACGATTCATCACGATGTCATCGTATCCACCAGCACGCAAGATTTCTTCCGCTTCTAGACTTTCAAGTCCCAGCTGTGCCCAAAAAATCTTACCATCAGCCTTGAGAAAATCACGCGCCACATCTGGCAAAAACTCACTGCGACGGTAAACATTGACAATATCTACAGGAAAAGGAATCTCTGCTAGGCTGGCATAAGCCTTCTCACCCAAGATTTCGCCACCTGCCGCCTTGGGATTGACTGGGATGATTTTATAGCCCCGAGCCTGCATTTCCTTGGTCACTCGATTGCTGGTTGTTTCCTCACGGTCTGACAAACCAACCACAGCAAGGGTTTTACTCGTTGCGAGATACTGACGAATCACGCCATCACTTGGATTGATAAATTCTTGACTCATAGAAATCCTCCTTTTTCTTCAGTATAGCACAATTTGAAAAGGCTTGCAGAATTCTACTACAAAAAAGGAGGACTAGCCCCCTTTTTATTTAGCCTCGTACCAGGTTGCCCCTTCATTTTCATCTGCGATAAGAGGAACACTGAGTTGAATGGCTTCTTCCATGGTTTGTTTGACCAATTTTTTCATCTCTGCCAATTCAGATTTAGGAACTTCAAGGACGATTTCATCATGCACTTGCAGAAGCATCTTAGTCTGATAACCACCTGCAAGCAAGGCTTTATCCAGCTGAATCATAGCAATCTTGAGAATATCTGCCGCCGAACCCTGGATAGGAGAGTTGATAGCAGTCCGCTCCGCAAAGCCACGAATGTTAAAGTTACGCGAATTGATATCTGGCAACTCACGACGACGCTTGAAGAGGGTCTCCACATAGCCCTTATCACGCGCCTCACGCACCACCTCATCCATGTAGTTTTTAATACCTGGGAAGCGTTCAAAGTAGGTATCAATGTAGGCCTTTGCCTCCTTACGGCTAATGCCCAAATTATTAGACAAACCAAAGTCTGAAATCCCGTAAACCACTCCAAAGTTGACAGCCTTGGCATTGCGACGGTCGTTTGCAGTCACATCCTCAGGACGTTCAATTCCAAAGACCCGCATAGCTGTCGAAGTATGGATGTCCGCTCCCTCTTGGAAGGCCTTAATCAAGTGCTCATCCTTAGAAATATGCGCCAAAACGCGCAATTCAATTTGTGAATAGTCCGAGCTGAGCAACACACTATCCTCCCACTCAGGCACAAAAGCCTTACGAATGAGACGGCCCTGCTCCAAACGCACAGGAATGTTTTGCAAGTTTGGATCCACACTAGACAAACGCCCAGTCTGGGTCAAATCCTGAACATAGCGAGTATGAATCTTGCCATCAGCCAAAATCCAGTCCTGCAAGCCAATCACATAAGTCGATTGAATCTTAGCAATCTGACGGTAGTCGAGAATTTTCTTAACGATTGGTGCAATAGGAGCCAGACGCTCCAAGACATCCACTGCTGTCGAATAACCTGTCTTGGTTTTCTTGGTATATTCTAAAGGAAGTCCCAATTTTTCAAAGAGAAGTACACCCAATTGCTTAGGAGAGTTGATATTAAACTCCTCACCAGCCAGTTCGTAAATCTCCTGAGTGAGTTTTTCAATAACAAGCTCATTTTCAACCTGCATCTCAAGCAAGGTCTCTTTTTTAACCTTAATCCCAGCAATTTCCATCTTAGCAAGGACAAAAGCCAGAGGTTGCTCCATATCATAAAGAAGCCCTAATTGCCCATTTTCGCTGAGTTTTTCAAGTAAAACAGGCTCTGTTTCGACCAAAATGGCAAGCTTACGAGCCAAATGCTCTAATAATTTCTCGCGTTCAGGAATGGCCTTTTTGACACCCTTACCATAGAAAGTCTCATCATCAACCAAATAAGTCTGACCATAAAGACTAGCAATAGTCGCAATTTCATTGTCCTCCACAGTCGAAAGGAGGTATTTAGCCAAACGGCTGTCAAAAGCAGGCGACTGCAAATCCACACCCAAACGATGCAAGAGAACTTTAGCCTTCTTAAAGTCATACACTCTCAGAGGTGTTTTTTCTAAAAAGGCCTTGAAAATAGGCTCTTGCAAGAGCTCAAGCTTGTCTGTGGCATAGAGCTTATCTCCACAAGACCAAGCAAAACCAACCAAATCATCCGTATGGTAATTCTCACCAAAAAGCTCAAAATGGAAGATTGACTCTTCACTCAACATATCTTGACTGATTTGGTCAACAATAGTAAAATTCAAGCTCTTAGCCACATCAGCTGACGACACATTTAGAGCTTGCTTGAGCTGTTTGAAGCCCATCTCATCGTAGAATTTCCCAAGATTTTCCACATCTGGACCACTATAGACCAAGTCCTCCAAACCAATCTCAATCGGTGCCTTGGTATCAATGGTCGCTAGTGTTTTAGACAAAAAAGCCTGTTCCTTGTCATTGATGAGATTTTCCTTCATCTTAGATGCCTTCATCCCATCAATATTTTCATAAACTCCCTCAAGCGAACCATGCTCCAGCAAGAGCTTGATACCCGTCTTTTCACCGATTTTGGTCACCCCAGGGATATTATCCGACTTATCTCCCATAAGCGCCTTGAGATCGATAAACTGAGTCGGTGTGATGCCCATCTTTTCCATGAGATAATCTGGCGTAAAGGCCTCAAACTCAGCCACACCTTTCTTGGAAATTTCAACCACCGTATGCTCATCCGTCAGCTGAATCAAGTCCTTGTCCCCACTGACAATGGTAATATCAAAACCATCCTGCTCTGCTAGTTTATCCAGTGTCCCAATGATGTCATCCGCCTCATACTGAGCCAACTCATAGTGACGAATCCCCATATAATCCAGCAACTCACGAATAAAGGGAAATTGCTCACGAAACTCATCAGGAGTCTTAGCCCGACCACCCTTATAGTCCGCATACATCTCTGTACGGAAGGTCGTCTTACCCGCATCAAAAGCCACCAAAATATGGCTCGGCTCAACCCGCTCCAACAAATGGCTCAACATCAACTGGAAGCCATAAATGGCATTGGTATGCAAACCAGCCGCATTCTTAAAACGGTCCAACTGCTGATAGAGCGCAAAAAACGCCCGAAAAGCAACAGAAGACCCATCAATCAATAATAATTTTTTCTTATCCATACACCCATTATAAAGGAAAGCAGGGAAAAATACCATTGGAAAGAGCTAGAGCAAGTATTTTTCAAAC
>NZ_JBBJZX010000083.1:0-8783 GCF_038148935.1 Streptococcus pseudopneumoniae
CAGTTATTTTGAAGAATCGTGAGGAGTCCTTTGACTCCTCTTACTTTTGTCAAAAAGCGAAAAAAATGCTACAATAAAGAGAATAAACAAAATGAGGTATTATCATGTCTAAGATTCTAGTATTTGGTCACCAAAATCCAGACTCAGATGCCATTGGGTCATCTGTAGCCTTTGCCTACCTTGCAAAAGAAGCATATGGTTTGGATACGGAAGCTGTTGCTCTTGGAACTCCAAATGAAGAAACAGCCTTTGTCTTGAACTACTTTGGTGTGGAAGCACCACGTGTTATCACTTCTGCCAAAGCAGAAGGTGCAGAGCAAGTTATCTTGACTGACCACAATGAATTTCAACAATCTGTATCAGATATCGCTGAAGTAGAAGTTTATGGTGTTGTAGACCACCACCGTGTAGCTAACTTTGAAACTGCAAGCCCACTTTACATGCGTTTGGAGCCAGTTGGATCAGCGTCTTCAATCGTTTACCGTATGTTCAAAGAACACGGTGTAGCTGTTCCTAAAGAGATTGCTGGTTTGATGCTTTCAGGTTTGATTTCAGATACTCTTCTTTTGAAATCACCAACAACACACCCAACAGATAAAGTCATTGCTCCAGAATTGGCTGAATTGGCTGGTGTAAACTTGGAAGAATATGGTTTGGCTATGTTGAAAGCTGGTACCAACTTGGCTAGCAAATCTGCTGAAGAATTGATTGACATCGATGCTAAGACTTTCGAATTGAACGGAAATAATGTCCGTGTTGCCCAAGTAAACACAGTTGACATCGCTGAAGTTTTGGAACGTCAAGCAGAAATCGAAGCTGCAATGCAAGCTGCCAACACAGCAAACGGCTACTCTGACTTTGTCTTGATGATTACAGATATCGTTAACTCAAACTCAGAAATCTTGGCTCTTGGTGCCAATATAGGCAAGGTCGAAGCAGCTTTCAACTTTAAACTTGAAAACAACCATGCCTTCCTTGCTGGTGCCGTTTCACGTAAGAAACAAGTGGTACCTCAATTGACTGAAAGTTTTAATGCCTAAGACTTTGGGTGTCAGTTCAAAATCGGAAAGGCTAGTTTGACTTATAACGAAAGGAGTTTCGGCTCCTTTTTTTCTAGGAGTGAAGCATGTTAGCAAATGGCGATTTGATTTTTGTGAGAGATGAGTCGGATATGGGACAGGCTGTCCAGATTTCCACAGGCAACTATAACCATGTTGCCATTTATTTGGATGGGATGATTTACCATGCTAGTGGAAAGGCGGGTGTTATCTGTCAAGAACCAGCAGACTTCTTTGAGTCCAATCACTTGTACGACCTCTATGTTTACCCAGAAATGGATATCCAGTCGGTGAAGGAGAGAGCTTGTAAGTATCTTGGAGCTCCCTACAATGCTTCTTTCTATCCAGATGGACATGGTTTCTACTGTTCCCAGTATATGGCAGAAATTCTCCCGATTTTTGAAACTATTCCCATGAAATTTGGAGATGGGGAGCAGGAGATTAGTGATTTTTGGAGAGAATATTACAGAGAACTAGGTTTGCCTGTTCCTCTAAACCAAGCTGGGACCAATCCTAGTCAGTTGGCAGCATCGCCTCTGTTAGAATGTAAAGAAAGGAATCTTCATGATTCAGATTTTTAATCCCTCTCGTTTGACGAGACAGCCATTTTTTGGAGAATTGATCCGCTATCTGGACCAGCATGATGATGTGATTTTACGAGAAATCAAGGCTCAATTTCCAGAAGTAGCAGTTGATAAACTCATGGAAGAGTATATCAAGGCTGGCTTGATTCTACGGGAAAATAAGCGTTACTACCTCAATCTTCCTATGCTGGAGTCCCTTAATAGTCTCGAACTGGATCAAGAGATTTTTGTCAGAGAAGCTAGTCCAGTCTATCAAGCCTTGTCGGAGCAGAGTTTTGAGACAGAATTGCGTAATCAGACCAATGCAGCTATTTTGGTTGAAAAGACGGACTTTGCGCGAACAAAAATGACCCTGTCCAATTATTTCTACAAGGTCAAAAATCAGTATCCTTTGACAGAAAAACAGCAGGAACTCTATGACATTTTGGGAGATGTTAATCCTGAGTACGCTCTCAAATATATGACGACTTTTTTGTTGAAATTTCTTAAAAAAGACCAGCTCATGCAGAAACGCCGTGATATTTTTGTGGACAGTTTAGTTGTCCTAGGTTATATTGTCCAAAATGCAGATGGAAAGTATGAGTTGGCTGTCGATTTTGACAAGGAGAGATTAACTTTCTATTTGGCTTGATTTCTTGTTTCTGAGCACATTGTTTGACTTTCCTTAGTATTCGGTATAAACTATATGTAACCGGTAACACATATCGGAATAAAACCAAAGGAGACAATCATATGTCACTTGAAAACAAATTGGAACAAGCAACAGGCGCTATCAAAGAAGGATTTGGTAAAGTTGCTGGGGATAGCAAGATTGAAGCAGAAGGCGCTGTAGAAAAGACAGTTGCTAAGGCAAAAGACGTTGTAGAAGATGCGAAAGGTGCTGTAGAAGGTGCCGTTGAAGGTTTGAAAAACGCTTTTAAATAAAGATAGAAAAAATCAAGGGTTTCATTTCCCTTGATTTTTTACTATCTTATAAATAATTTTCCGCGACGGCAGCATCTCCTGGGTAGGCTTCTTTCTTGCCTTGGACGATTTGATAGCAATCGGCTCCCTTACCGGCGATAATGACAGCATCTAATTCTTGATTTGTGATAGCCATCGCTGCCTTGATGGCTTCTTGGCGATCCGCAATTTTTTCAACAGGATGGCTAATATAGCTACTAATTTCATCCGCAATGGCCATTGGATCTTCATAGTTGGGGTCATCAGCAGTCAGGAAGACTTGAATCTCAGGGTGTTGATTAAGGAGGAGACCAAAGTCCTTACGACGGCTTTCTCCCTTGTTTCCTGTCGAACCAAGAACCAGAGCAATTTTTCCAGTTTGATGAGTTTCTACAACCTTGATGAGTTTTTTCAGACTATCCCCATTGTGGGCATAGTCGATGAAGACCTTGGCACCATTTTTCTGAGTGAGGACTTCCATACGACCAGGAACGCGGGTTGCAGCGATGCCTTTTTTGATGTCCTCAAGACTTGCTCCCAGACGGAGACAAGCAAGTCCAGCAGCGACTGCATTTTCTTGGTTGAAGTGACCGATCAGTTGGATATCATAATCACCAGCGAGTTTACCTCTAGCTGAAAAGCTAAAGGCTTTGGAATTCTCGATTTGATTATCAGATTGACTACCATAGAAATCATGGTCTTGATGTTCAACTTGTTCTTTCAAGACTGAGAAGTGGTCCATGTCGCTGTTAATGATGACTGCTCGGCTATTTTCCATCAAGAGACGCTTGTGGTAGAAATAGTCTTCAAAGCTAGGGTGTTCAATCGGGCCGATATGGTCAGGGCTGATATTGAGGAAAACTCCCACATCAAAGGTTAGACCATAGACACGTTTGACCAGATAGGCTTGACTGGATACCTCCATGATGAGGTGGGTGCGGTCATTTTGCACAGCTTGATTCATCATGTCAAAGAGGTCAATGCTCTCAGGGGTTGTCAACGCTGACTTAAAGAAAGTCTTGCCATCTAAAGTTGTATTCATGGTCGAGAGCATAGCAGGTCGATGCCCTTGAGATAAGATGTTATAAGCAAAGTAGGCTGCCGTTGTCTTCCCCTTGGTTCCAGTAAAGGCGAGGAGTTTGAGTTTTTCCTGTGGATTTCCATAAAATTCCATGGCAATCAAACTCATGGCTTTCTTAATGTCGTTCACGATAATGGCAGGAATACCAACCTCATAGTCTTTTTCAGCAACATACCAACCGAGGCCTTGAGAGATGGCTGAAAGAAGAAATTCCTTCTTAAAGGCAGCACCTTTGACGAAAAAGAGGCTCTTTTCTTTAGCCTTGCGGCTGTCATAGCAGATGGTGTCAAAGACGACATGGCTATAGTTGTAGTGATAGTGTCCTTGGTCGATAATCTCGCGGAAGAGACCATCTTTCTTTAATATATCTAATACGGTTTCAATCTTTATCATACTTTCTATTGTAAACCGAAAGTCACAAATTTACAAGTGACAAGGAAAAGTTTATAATGGAAGGTGAGGAGTTTTTCCTAGTTATCAAAATTGAATGAGGAATCTATGTCGCACGAAAACAATCACCAGCAGGCCCAGATGTTACGGGGGACTGCTTGGCTAACGGCTAGTAACTTTATCAGTCGCCTACTCGGGGCTATTTACATTATCCCTTGGTATATCTGGATGGGGTCTTATGCGGCTACGGCCAATGGTCTCTTTACCATGGGCTACAATATCTATGCCTGGTTCTTGCTGGTTTCAACAGCGGGGATTCCAGTTGCGGTGGCCAAGCAAGTTGCCAAGTATAATACCATGCGAGAAGAAGAGCATAGCTTTGCCTTGATTCGGAGCTTTTTAGGATTTATGACAGGACTAGGCCTCGTTTTTGCCCTAATCTTGTATGTCTTTTCCCCTTGGCTAGCAGACTTGTCTGGCGTGGGCAAAGACTTGATCCCAATCATGCAAAGCTTGGCTTGGGGAGTCTTGATTTTCCCGTCTATGAGTGTTATCCGAGGGTTTTTCCAAGGAATGAATAACCTCAAACCTTATGCCATGAGCCAAATTGCTGAGCAGGTCATTCGTGTTATCTGGATGCTCCTAGCAACCTTTATCATTATGAAGCTCGGTTCAGGAGATTACCTAGCAGCCGTTACCCAATCGACCTTTGCGGCCTTTGTCGGTATGGTAGCCAGTTTTGCTGTTTTGATTTATTTCCTTGCTCAAGAAGGGTTACTCAAAAGAGTCTTTGAAACAGGGGATAAGATAAACAGCAAGCGTCTCTTGGTCGATACCATTAAGGAAGCCATTCCTTTTATTTTGACAGGGTCTGCCATCCAGCTCTTCCAGATTCTGGACCAGATGACCTTTATCAATAGTATGAGTTGGTTTACCAATTATAGTAATGAAGACTTGGTTGTCATGTTTTCTTATTTCTCTGCCAATCCTAATAAAATCACCATGATTCTTATTTCTGTTGGGGTTTCAATTGGGGGTGTCGGTTTGCCGCTTTTGACGGAGAACTATGTCAAGGGGGACTTAAAGGCAGCTTCTCGCTTAGTTCAAGACAGTATTACCATGCTTTTCTTATTCCTACTGCCAGCAACGGTTGGAGTGGTTATGGTAGGAGAACCACTCTACACAGTCTTCTATGGTAAGCCAGATAGTTTGGCCATGGGCTTGTTTGTCTTTGCAGTTTTACAGTCTACTATTTTAGGCTTGTACATGGTCTTGTCTCCCATGCTTCAGGCCATGTTCCGCAACCGCAAGGCCGTTCTCTACTTTATCTATGGTTCTATTGCCAAGCTAGTCTTGCAACTACCTACCATCGCCCTTTTCCACAGTTATGGTCCTTTGATTTCCACAACAATCGCTCTCATCATTCCTAACGTCTGGATGTATCGGGATATTTGTAAGGTAACAGGTGTCAAGCGCAAGGTGATTTTGAAGCGAACCATTTTAATCAGTTTGCTGACCCTAGTCATGTTTCTGTTAGTAGGAACCATCCAGTGGCTATTAGGATTTGTCTTCCAACCAAGTGGACGTTTGTGGAGCTTCTTTTATGTAGCTCTTGTCGGTGCCATGGGGGGTGGACTTTATATGATTATGAGTCTGCGTACCTACTTATTAGATAAGGTAATAGGAAAAGCCCAAGCAGATCGACTGCGAGCAAAATTTAAGCTTTCGTAAGATAGCATTTATAAATAAAAGGAATAAGTTGAACAATCTTTTAGGATAACTTGAAACTTATTCCTTTTTTAGCGTCAAAATAGCTAAAATTATCTTTTAAAAGTAGATGATGAGGTATTTTTTCGATTTTTTTGAAAAAAACATTGACTAAACAAACTAAACGTTGTATAATAAAACAAATATTTAAAGCAGGAGGTTCTGGAAATGAAAAAGTCTAAGAGCAAATATCTAACCTTGGCAGGTCTTGTCCTGGGTACAGGAGTTTTATTGAGTGCGTGTGGAAATTCTAGCACTGCATCAAAAACCTATAACTATGTTTATTCTAGTGACCCATCTAGTTTGAACTATCTAGCAGAAAACCGCGCAACAACCAATGATATTGTGACCAATCTGGTAGATGGTCTCATGGAAAATGACCAATATGGGAACTATGTGCCATCCTTGGCAGAGGATTGGACTGTTTCTCAGGACGGTTTGACCTATACCTACAAACTTCGTAAGGATGCTAAGTGGTTTACTTCTGAGGGAGAAGAATATGCTCCTGTAACTGCCCAAGATTTTGTGACAGGTTTGCAATATGCAGCTGATAAAAAATCAGAAGCCTTGTATCTAGTGCAGGACTCTGTTGCAGGTTTGGATGATTATATCAACGGGAAAACAAGCGACTTTTCAACTGTCGGAGTCAAAGCTCTTGATGATCAAACGGTTCAATATACCTTGGCTCGACCAGAACCTTACTGGAACTCAAAAACGACATCAACCATTCTCTTCCCAGTCAATGCAGATTTCTTGAAATCAAAAGGGGATGATTTTGGGAAGGTAGACCCATCTAGCATTTTGTACAGTGGACCTTTCTTGATGAAAGCCTTTGTTTCAAAATCTGTCATCGAATACAAGAAAAATCCTAACTACTGGGATGCAAAGAATGTCTTTGTGGACGATGTGAAATTGACCTACTATGATGGTAGTGACCAAGATGCTCTTGTTCGTAACTTTACAGACGGAGCCTATAGCTACGCTCGTCTCTATCCGAATAGTTCAAGTTTTGAAGGGATTAAAGAAAAATACAAAGATGATATCGTCTATAGTATGCAGGATGCTACGTCTTACTTCTTAAACTTTAATCTGGATAGAAAATCTTATAAATTCACTTCAAAAACAAGTGATGCTGAAAAGAAATCGACTCAAGAAGCGGTTCTTAATAAAAACTTCCGTCAAGCCATTAACTTTGCCTATGATCGTACGGCCTACGGGGCTCAATCTCAAGGAGAAGAGGGGGCAACTAAGATTTTGCGTAACCTCGTCGTTCCTCCAACCTTTGTAAGTATCAAGGGAAAAGACTTTGGTGAAGTAGTAGCCTCTAAGATGGTCAATTATGGTAAGGAATGGCAAGGAATAAACTTTGCGGATGCCCAAGATCCATATTACAATCCAGAGAAAGCCAAGGCTAAATTTGCAGAAGCTAAGAAAGAATTAGAAGCTAAGGGTGTAACATTCCCTATCCACTTAGATAAAAATATAGAGTTGACCAATAAGGCTGAAATTCAAGGAATCAATTCCATGAAGCAATCAATTGAGTCTGTCTTAGGTGCAGAAAATGTTGTGATTGATGTCCACCTACTTTCTACAGAGGACTATGATAGTTCAGGTTATCTAGCTCAAACTGCAGCTCAGAAAGATTATGACCTCTACAATGGTGGCTGGAGCGCAGACTATCAAGATCCATCAAGCTACCTTGATATTTTTAATATTAATTCCGGTGGAGTGTTGCAAAATCTGGGTATAGAGCCTGGTGAAGCCAATGACAAGGCTAAGGCTGTTGGGCTGGATGTCTACACTCAAATGTTGGAAGAAGCTAACAAGGAGCAAGATCCAGCTAAACGTTATGAAAAATATGCAGATGCCCAAGCTTGGTTGGTGGATAGCTCTCTAGCAATTCCAAATGTTTCACTGGGTGGAACACCAACATTGAGAAAACTAGTTCCTTTCTCATCACCATATTCATTGGCTGGTAATAAAGGGGTTGAATCCTATAAATACCTCAAAGTACAAGATAAGATTGTCACAACAGACGAATATGAAAAAGCCAAAGAAAAATGGTTTAAAGAAAAAGAAGAATCCAATAAAAAAGCCCAAGAAGAATTGGCAAAACATGTGAAATAAGGATTTTTCAAGAAAACGATGGTTTCGAAGGAAGCTGTCGTTTTTTAATAGAATGATGGTAAATTTGGAAGAAAAATCTCACATTTTTTTCTTTGTTTCTTGAATTTATGTTATAATGAATATAATAAAAACGTGAGAAACCATTTTCGAAAATCTACCCAATGTTGATTGAAGTGTGCACATGCTAGGATGATTTTATAGGAGGGATGCTGTCTACTGGAAAAGTAAGATAAAACGTAATAATTGATAAGTTCTTCTTTAAGTGAAGAATTCTTATCTGCCTATTTACTAATCGTTATGGAGGTAACATCATGGGCGCTATTATGGAGTTTGCAACAGAAAAACAGATTGCATCATTTCTTTCAACTTGTCGCATTGAAGGGCAAAAGAATTTTCTGATGGCTTTTAAGAAAAAGACATGGTTGAAATCCTTTATTGATTTCTTCGTTATAGGAGGAAGTTACTATGTTCAGTCGAGTGTGAAGCCTAAGATTCTGGCATTCACACCTAAGGGGATCTATTTGATGGACATCAGTGATATAACTGAAAATCGTTTTAATCAAGTCCTTGAGATGCCTTGGAATCAAGTTAAAGATTTTACTTATAAGCTAGTCTTGAATACAGTTAGGCTGAACTGGAACTATCAAAATGAAGCCTATATTTTTTCCGTGGATGTCGGTCAGGTTAGTCAGCGTGTGGGACAGTATCAATTTAACAAAGAGCATTATGACTATTTAGCCCAACAGGATTTCTTTCGGTCTAAGTAAGAACTAGCAAGGATTTTCACAAAAGAATCTGGAATATTTTCTGGATTCTTTTTAGCTTTACTAGCTA
>NZ_JBBJZX010000084.1:0-8704 GCF_038148935.1 Streptococcus pseudopneumoniae
ACTTTTGTAACTTTATGTGAGTTTGATGTGATTACTGTTGTAGTTTCATCACTCTTCGTTTCACCATTTCCAGCTGTAGCTACCGCTGTTATTGTGTATGTTCCATCTTCATGAGAGCCAAATTTCCATGTGTTATCTGGAGATTTTGATATAAGTCCATTCGATAATGACCAATTTTCTGATTTTTTCGCTACCACTTTAGTCGCAGATCCATTATCTTTCGAAATACTAAACATTACTTCATCAGCATCAGTCGGTATATTGATTTCTGTTTCACCATTCATTTTCGCCGTTGACGTCAACTCTGCTGGTTTCGTATATTTAATAACTACTTCATTACTATTATCTGACTCAGTTTTATCGCTACCAGAAGTGTACACCACTTTGGCTACAATTTTTGCACCAGGATTCAATGTTTTACCTGCTAATAAAGGAACATTTATCTTATCTTTTTTGTCAAACTCTCCCTCTTTAGCAACGGTTGTTTCACCAATCTTATTAGGTTGTGCTGGATTTGACATGTCATACAGCTCTACAGTTGTTCCACTGTTCACGTTATTTACTGTCAGACTTGTTGCAGTAGACGTTGCCCCTTCTACTGTCGGTGTTAAAGGTTTAACTTCAAAAGTAACATCAAATTTTTCAGAACGATTCCAATTTATGGCATCATTATCTCCTGCCATAAATACTTGAATACTATCTTTATACTTACCAAGATAATTTGCTTTTTGTCTTTCAGAAGTTCTACTATAACTTGCATATTCTGAAAAATTACCATCTGATGTTGACTTCCAAGTAGAAGACGTTTTTGGCGAATTAGATGTAAAGTAAGTCTGAGCGTTATTACTTGTTCCTCCAAAATCCGTTCCAAAAGTAGTCGTCACATGTGTTATAGTAGGAGTAGCGTGATAAACTTTCAAATTGATATCAATAGTTTTCTCAACACTTCCTTCTGTTCCATCAGCATTTGTAACACTATAAGTAACTTTTACGCTACCTTTTGTATTATTTCCAGTAGCATCCGTCTGCTCTGTTGTACTTAGTTCAGTACCCCATGCTACTGTCACACCGTCTGCTGGTTTATTTACATTAGTATTATTCTGACCTTTAAACTGCACATAATTTTCAGGCTGTGTTCCTTCAGGTAATCCTTGATTTAACAGTGTTGTAAATTTATCCTTTTTAGCCACAGCTGTTGGATATACTGTAACAGGTACAGTTACTTCTGTTAGTTTCGTAGTTGTATTATCAACATTTTTTTCTTTCACAACTAATGTTGCAGTGCTATCACCTACTGTTGTTGTGTTTGGAGCAGTTTTCCATTCAACCGTTAAGTAATTCGGTAAAGATTTTTTATTATTTTGTTCTTTATATACTAATGCAGTTGTAGGCGAAATTGTTACAGAACTTCCTGCAAGATACTTCAACGAAAGTCCTTCGAATGTTCTTCCTTCTGCAATATTTGCAGATGTTATTCCGCTCTCCAGATTTTTAAATGTTTGTTTTACATTTAATGTTTTTGTGTTCGAAGCGTCATTTTTTCGAAGATATTGTCCATTTTGTAAACTAACACTCCACTCACCATTGCTATTAGCTGTAGTAGTAATGCTATTATCATTTTGTAAAGTAAGTGTTACTGTCGCATTCGGTAAACTTGTACCTGATACCGTGCGATCAGCATCTGTCAACGTTCCATTAATTGTTGGTCTATTAATAGTTGCCAATCTATTTAATGGCATTTGCGTTTTTGTACCATCAGAGTAGGTCACTTCAACAGTATTATTAACATCATTTCCTTTACTTACTGTTATTATTGTATTGGTTGGCAATTGAGTATTGACTTTTTGTAATTCTGTTACTAACTTTTGTTTTGCAGCTTGTGTTAATTCACCATTTTGAATATCGTCTTTTTGCAACACAACAGATGTGTTTTTAATCCCACTTTCATAAACATTTTTAAGAGATTTTACCGTTACTGTAATTTGTTTTGTAACCGCCTGAACATTTCCCTGATTATTGTAATTTCCTGCAGCATCAACAGCACTATACGTAATTGTATAAGTTCCTTCTTTTAGATAGTCATTATTTCCTAACGTTATAGTTTCCCCATCTTTTTGAATACTTACAGTTAAAGTTCCTTCTCCAACAGTTTTTGGCTGTCCTTGAGCTGGGGTATCCTCTGCATCGCTTACAGTAACAAGATTTTTCAATGCAGCTAAAGTTAAAGTCCCATCAGCATGATAAACCTCTTTAGTATCTGGTTTTTTATCTATTGTTGGTAAGGTATTCGTTGCTGTTGCTCTTGCATAATCACCAGAAGGATTATTTGCCTCATTATCATAGTGAACACGAGCAATTACACTATTATTAGACGAAGGAATAGTGAACGGAATATCATTTTTTGTATGAGTATCTTTAATGTGTAATTTAAATACTTTCTCAGCTGGATTTGTACTTCTTTCTTCCGTAAAGTCAGTTGTTGTTTTTCCAGTAGCTGTAAATGTGCTACTTCCTGAAGGTTGATGTTGTTCTTCTACTTGCCATCCATTATCCGTTTTGTTAATTCCATACTGATACTTACTTCCGTCTTTACTTGCAATGATGACATAGAAACGGCTAGCATCATGCGGTACACGAACAACAATATCACGTCCTGCTTGAACTGGAGTTTCTTCAAATTTGGCTTCTCCTAAACGAACCTTAACAAGCGTTGAAGCCGAAGTCATTCCACTTATTTCTTGTTTAATTGAAACACCTTTAGCCGCTTTTGTCTTCGCATCTTGTTTCTCATTTTGAGTTAATAATTCATCATTTCGAAGTTCATATTCCCAATTTCCGTTTGCACCTACTCTCGTTGTTACTTCTTTATTATTTTGTAGCGCAATCTTGACAGTTGCTCCTGGAATACCTGTTCCTGCAATTCTTCTCTCTATCGAACCTAAGTCATTTCCAAATTCTCTCGAACCTGTAAACGTTGGCGCTACTGGCACTGCAATTTCTGTTCCTGTTACAACTTTGTAAGAATCATCTTCAAAAGTAATCTTAGCTACGTTTCCAAAACCGGCATCCGTCATTTTCTCTACTCGAGCAGTTGTTGGCAAGTTTTGATTTTGTTGTTTAATTTTTTCAACAAATCTGCCTCTTACAGCATCTGTGAAACCATTATCCGCAACATCTGACGCATTGAAAGTCTCTTTTTGATTTAAATTAATTGTCGTAACATCTGCAATTGATTTAACTTCAATCGTACGTGTGATAGAATCCGCAGCTGTTCCAGCAGCATCACTTGTACCGTACGTTACTACATAGCTACCTTTTTTTAGATAATCTGTATCGTTGAGATTGAAGGTTTTACCGTCTTTAGTAATAGAAGTCACTGTTAGTTTTTGGTTAGCCGTTTGACCTACAGTTTTATTATTATCATCCTCAACATCTGTGGCAACCACTAATTCCAAAAGTTTCGCTCTTGTTAATTTGTCACTAGCTACATAAGTATTTTTACTGTCGACTTTATTTGTAATTGTTGGTTTTGTATTAGTTACATTTGCACGTACCCAATCAGCACGTGTCTGATTTTCACCTACATAAATTTGTGAAGAATTTCCAACTGAATTTCCTGCAGCATCCGCTTTGTGCATACGTAAGCGAAGTTTATTTTCTCCAGCTTGTAATCTGAAAGGAATATTTGATTCCGTTTTAGGGTCTTTAACACTAATATGGAATTTCGTAATTGAAGGATTCGCTTGTGAAACTATTTCTAAGTTTAATTTACCCGCAAAATTCCCGCCAAGTTTCCATGTTCCATTCTCTTTTTTAACTGTTATTTCTTCTCTGTAATCATTCATTTGAATGTAGGCTAATCCTACATCTTTAGGTAACGTAAAGTTAATATCACGACCCGCAGCAACACTATTTTCTAAAGTAGGGAATCCAATCAGAACATCTTTACTCGTCGTATCAGATTCTACATTATTAAAAACTTGCTTAACTATTACTTGTTTACCGTTGTAACCACTAGTGTTATCTGCTAATTTATTTTGAGTTAATACTTCACCAGCCTTTAAGTCATACTTCCAATTCCCGTCAGTTCCTACTGTTGTTGTAACTTCTTTATTATTTTGTAACGTAATCTTAACAGTTGCTCCTGCAATACCAGTCCCTGAAATACTACGCTCTGTTGAGTCTAGTGAATCTGCATACGCTCCTTTTGGTGTTACTACCGGCGCCGTTGGTTTAGCCACTTTATCATGAGAAACATCTATACTTGAATCATCAGAGAAAGTCACTTTGACAACTTTATTCGTTTCATCTGTTGTCCCTGCTGTAAACTTAGGATTCCCTTTTAACGTTTGGTTGACTTGTTTTAGCTTTTCAGCAAAACTACCTTTGATATTTTTCGTAAAGTTACCACTTGTAACATCATTATTACCATATTCTACTTTATCAGTTGGATATACAATATCGTTCGCATAGGCCTCTGCAAGTGATGAAACTGTAATAGTATGTTCTCTTGTAACTCTTACTCCTGCAGCATCTGTTGTTGTATACGTTAAATTGTACGTTCCTTGTTTTAGAGCTTTACCATTTGTTAAATCAACAGATTGTCCATTTTTCGTAACTGTTACATCTAAGTTTTCTTTAGCACTATTTCCAACTGTTTTATTATTGTCATCTTCTGCATCTGTTACATTAACAAGTGTTTTTAACTTATCTTTTGTCAAAGTACCATCTGAGATATAAGTAGTATTTTGATTTGCTACTGCAATGGCTGGATCTGTATTTGTAGCTCGCGCTGCTACAGACCATCCTCCATCATTAGTTGGATCCGCTGGATTATTGCTACCATTAACATAATGAGCACGAACTTGTATAGTAGTGTCATCATTAATTCTAAATGGAATATTTTCTTTTCTATTCGAATCCTTAATATGAAGAGTAAACACTTTTTCAGAGATATTATTCCCATTAGATACTGTCAACTCAGTAGTGCTAACTTTATCTGCATTTAATATTTTCCAATTTCCGTCAACTAATTTAACATCATATTGAACAGTATCACTTCCATTTTTTATTTGTAGATAAAATAATGCAGTATCGTGAGGTAATTTAACAGAAATATCTCGTCCTGCCTTAACAGGTGTAGCTACAGAGATTGCTCTTCCCATTTGAACATCCACAGTCTTCGCTACTGATTCAATATTATTAACAACCTGTTTCACAGATATAGGATTAGAAGCTTTTACGGTCGAATCTTTATCATTTTGTGTTAGTTTTTCATTCGACGCTAAGTCATATGTCCATGTACCATTATTTTTAACAGTAACTTCCCTAACTGTTCTTCCATCTTGTAATGTAATTTTTACTTTTGCTCCAGGCTGACCTGTACCCGAAATACTACGCTCTGTGGAAACTAGCTTCCCGCCTTGATTTTGAGGAATAGTAACTGTTGGTGCTTTTGGTTTAATTTTGTAGTTAAAGTAATAAGTTTGTGAATTACCATTTCCATCTTGGGTTCTGATTTCCGCTATATGAACTCCTGGAGTTTGAGTATCAGCAACTATACCATCTAAAGTTGGAGCAGTGTATGGAGTAGCTTCCGTGGCTGTTGTTTGAGTACGGAAATCTTGACTGAACTTTTCTTTATTAACCCCACCTGGTGTATTGTCAATAGATAGATTATTGATTTTTCCTGAATTATCCCATACTTTTATAGTTGGAGTGAATCTTTCGCCCTGAGCAACCTCATACAAAACAGGGTTTGAGTTATTTTTACTTGTTGGAAGCTGAGTTCCATTCACACTAACTACCGGCGGAACTCCGTCCGTTGGCACAGTCGCTTTATGTCTATCACTAGCATCACTATTCCCAAAGTAAGATATGGCACTAACTTCTGTTCCAGCTTTAGCATACCCTGCTTTTACTGAGAATGAATTTCCATTGATTTGAATTCCATCCTTACCATCCCCACTACTAGTCCACGTTCCGTCTTTAGGGTTACGTGTTAGGGTTATCGTTTTCTCTTCATTATCTTGATTCCTATAAGAGATTCCTACCATATCCACGTTTTGATTTTGGCCAGAATAAGGATTCACTGTTACTGTCCCCTCATTATTAGGTGTAACTGTCGGAGCATTCGGCTTTTCTTGTAACCCTCTCGCCATGAAGTACATATGAGCTGTACTATTCTCAACCGATCTCATTCCAGCTCCATAGTAAAGCGGAGCATACTGGTTATCTGTATGTGTTTTATAAGAAATCCTTACTAATCCATTATTCAGAGTAAAGTGATATAATACCTCACTATTCTCATGCAATCCGTCTATATTCCTTTTTGCTTTAGCTACCACTTCTTTAGAAACTGCTGTTCCTTCCGGCCATTTACGGAATTTGTTTAGAGTAGGCCCTAAATAATAATACCCATCTGAATTGTGATTGTCAGTAGGATCCTTTCCAACTTTCTGGCTCTGACCAGTTTTAGCTATAAAATCAGTATTTGTAACATCAGTAAGACTATTAAAGTTAGAGTTAAAGTCAAACCCACCTTTTGCAGGGCCATAAACAGCTTTATCTCCTCCTAACGTTTCTCTTATTCTATTTCCCCATTCCTCGTTAAAAGTACGACTTCCGCTAACGGATGAGTTGGTATGTCCCTCATATGTTCTAGTAACTGCCAGAGTCTCTGTAATAGTATGCCCTTTCGGTAATGTAAACCAATAAAAAGCATTTTGGTGATTTTGTCGTGTACTACTACTATTAAAAATCAAATCCCATTTGAAATTACCATTACCCAAGTTTGTAACAGTAACCTTAGCTTCCTCCACTGCATCACTTACTTGCACTAAATTCTCTTCTCTAGGTTTGTCATTGATGCCTCTTCTCATCGCATACAGATAAGTCTCGGCAGGCAATCCAGAACCATCACCATTTTTAACAATATACGCCCTTTTTGTTTTAAGACCAGTCGGATTAGCTCTAAAGTCTGAGCCTTGTTTCATTGGTTTGCTATTTCGCAAATCCCGTTTTCCTGATTTTTCACGAGTAAGTGCTAAGGCAAGTTTTTTCTCAGCTTGCTTTCCTTTTTTGAGGAGTTCTTCAATTTCAGCTGGTGTTAACTGAGGTTGTGATACACTAGCTTCAATTGATTTAACAATTTCTTCTACTCCTTCTAAAAGTTTCTTAGTCTCAGGACGTGTGATTTCATTTGCCTGTGTCAGATAGGCAGACAAATCCTTTGAAATCGTTTTCAATTTTTCTTTGTTCTGATTATCACTAACTTCTGACTTTGAAAGTTTAGTTGATGGAGTCCTAACTTCTCCATTAGTTGATGCTACAGGATTCTTCTCTAGGACTTTTGTAACAGCTTCCTTTGGAGTTAGTACAGTCCCCTCTGGAGCAGTCAGCGTAGTGTTTGTCAGACCTGCTTTTTCTAAGACTGGAGGAGTTGAAACTTGAGGTGACAAAGCTTCCTTGACCCGACGAGTCAGGTCTTCCATGAGTTTGACTTGCTCATCAACCTGTGCTTGCGTCGCTTTTGGATTCTCTAAGACCGCCTTAGCCTTTGCGATACCTTCTTCGACTTCAGTGTGGAGAGCCTTCATGGAGTCTAGGGTCAGATTTGCCAACAAAGCTTCTAGGGTGCTTTGTGTCGATTTGGCTGCACTTATGTCAGCTACTGGCGCTGATCCTTCCTGATCTTTTTCCTTCGCCACTTGAGAAGCTTCTTCTTTATCGTCTATCTTAGTCTCGGGCTGAGGACTTTTAACTTCAGCTTCTGATTCTTCTTGACTTCCTTCTTCAGCTTTAGCTTCTGGAGCGCTAGATTCTCCTGCTGATTTGAGATCAACTGGCTGTTCAACTACTGCCGTTTTCTCCGGATTCTCCTCATCTGAATCCTGTGGATCCCCATCTGAATTTCCAGAAGGTCCAGCAACTACATCACTAGCTGTTACCGGAGACACTGCAGGGGCCTGCGCTTGCACCCCATTCGCAAAGAACATCAGAGCCGCCACTGCAACACTAGCAGCCCCAAAATGATATTTCCTTATTGAGTAACGGTAAATTTTTTCACCATTATCATCACGATATGATTTTCTCATTATCTTACCTCTCGTTTTCCCTTTCTGGAGGTACCAAAAAATACCCCCCCCCTTAAATATTTTAGGTATTTAAAGAAAGGATATGTTTCTTTTTATTCCCACACTTGTCAAAAGACAAATTCCGAGATAGTATTATTATATCCTATTTTCGCAAATTTGAACAGCAAAACGCGAAGTTTTTAGCAGTCTCGTGGAGACGTTAAAAAAGTAACAAAAAAGCCGATATAATAGCATTTTCTCGCGATTATATATATATATATATATGCACACCCTTATCTATCAACCTTATTATGGATAATATTTTAAATTTAATATAAATAAAAACAGACCCTATCTATAGAAAGATAAAATCCGCCATTTTTTCTATATAAAATCAACAGAAGCATTCTGCTGAAAATAGTGAAATACGATGTAAGTTTCCTAGCACTCTGATAAGATTTTGAGGGAAAAGCTAGATACATCCCCTAACTTACAAAAGCGCCTCAAACTCAGCGACGGTCATCCCCAACTGCTTACTGGCAACTTCAGATGTTAGAAGACCTTGACGAACGAGATTTAGTAGCATAGACAAACTTCCTTCAGCTTTCCCGCGTTCAAGTCCTTGTTCG
>NZ_JBBJZX010000085.1:0-8677 GCF_038148935.1 Streptococcus pseudopneumoniae
TGACGAAGTCAGTCACATATATACGGTAAGGCGACGCTGACGTGGTTTGAATTTGATTTTCGAAGAGTATTAGCTTCCCAGACCATATCATACCAAGTTTCCCCTGCAAAGGTTGACTGGGACAAGCCTTCGTTGACAAATCCATGTTTTTCATAGTAGGCGATGAGATAGTCATGACAGGTTAGGTTAATACCTTCTCTCTCATCTTCAAGAGCCAGTTTTTTCAAGGCTGTTAGCAATTTCTGACCCAGTCCGAGGCCCTGTGCTTCCTTTGCAATCGACAGACAGGTGACAGAGATATAGCCACTCGACTCATGACTATGGTCTTTTATTTCTTCTGTAAAGGACCGGTCTTGCAGATGACGATGGGGGCCAACTGGCCCTTCGATATAACCCATGATTCTACCCTCTTTTTCTACAACCAGAAAAGAGGTCTGTATTTCTCGCAAATGCGCTTCAAAGACAGAGCGAGGAATGGCTTCTTCGACCGAGAAATTCTCTAGTTCAATCTCGACAATCCGACCCAAATCTTCTAATCTTGCTTGTCTGATCTTCATTGTACCTCCAGATAAAAGGGATTAAACCAAATCATACTAAACCCCTGGCTAGTTGCAGTTTCTTCATCAATAAAACCGTTCATGTCAAAATAGGAAAGCAGCTCATCAGGACTCTCCAAACGAATCCCTCTGTAATCCAGCTCAACTGCCACCTCTTTCAAGGCTGCAAGAAGAAGTGTTCCCAAGCCCTGTCTCTGATGGTCAGCCTTGATGACTAAAGAATGTATTTTTAGACATTGCGGATTGTCTGACTGAGGACTTGATAGAATATAGCCTAAAAGTTGATTTTCATCCCTAGCTAGAAGAAAGGTATCCGCACACTTACGGATACTTTCTTCTAAAATATGGGCAGTAAGTTGCTTTTCAGCTGGAAAAGACGAAGTTTGAATTGCCTCTATCTCAACCAAATCAGACTGACTTGCCTGAATGATCTTAATTGGAATTTCCATAAGAACATCCTACTGAACATTGCTTGTCAAGTTTGACAAGAGACGCTCAAATGAGTATTCATAGGTTTGGATGTCTCCTGCCCCCATAAAGACATAGACAGCATTGTCATGGTCTAAGAGAGGAGATACATTTTCAACAGTGATCACTTGGTGTTTTTTGTTGATTTTATTAGCTAAATCTTCTACCTTGACATCTCCATGGTCCACTTCACGAGCAGATCCATAAATTTGTGCTAGGTAAACGGCATCCGCTTGGTTCAAAGCGTGGGCAAAGTCGTCCAACAAGGCAATGGTTCTTGTAAAAGTATGCGGTTGGAAGACCGCTACAATTTCCTTGCTTGGGTATTTCTGACGAGCCGCATCCAAGGTCGCAATGATTTCTGTTGGGTGGTGGGCAAAGTCATCGATAATCACTGTATCATTGACAATTTTCTCAGTGAAACGACGCTTAACACCGGCAAATGTTTTCAAGTGCTCACGCACCAAGTTCAAATCAAAGCCTGCTGTGTAAAGAAGACCAATAACGGCAGTTGCATTCATGATATTGTGGCGACCAAAACTTGGAATGTGGAATTGCCCCAAGTCTTGTCCACGGAAATGAACCGTGAAGGTTGAACCAGTTGTTGAACGAAGAAGCTCGCTAGCTACAAAGTCATTGCCTTCTGCTTCAAAACCATAATAATAAATCGGAGCATTGGCTGTAATTTTACGCAATTCTGCATCTTCACCATAGACAAAAAGACCCTTGGTAATTTGTTTGGCATAGTCGTTAAAAGCATTGAAAACATCCTCGAGACTTGTGAAATAGTCTGGATGGTCAAAGTCAATGTTGGTGATAATAGAGTATTCTGGGTGATAAGGCATGAAGTGGCGCTCATATTCGTCAGATTCAAAGACAAAATATTTGGCATTGGCCGAACCACGACCTGTCCCATCCCCAATCAAGAAGCTAGTGTCTGTGATGTGAGACAAGACGTGAGACAACATACCTGTCGTTGAAGTTTTTCCATGCGCTCCAGCAACTCCCATGCTGACAAAGTCACGCATAAAGCTTCCTAGGAATTCATGGTAACGTTTGTAGCTGATGCCATTTTGGTCTGCATAAGCAATCTCGACATTGTTATCTGGGCGGAAGGCATTTCCAGCGATAATTTCCATATCTCCATCTAGATTCTTTTCATCAAAAGGAAGAATGGTAATTCCTGCCTGCTCTAGACCGCGTTGAGTAAAGTAGTATTTTTCAACATCTGATCCCTGTACCTTATGCCCCATTTGGTGCAACATCAAGGCCAAGGCACTCATCCCTGATCCCTTAATTCCGATAAAATGATATGTCTTTGGCATGATTTCTCCCCTATTCTGTAATTCTTGTCAGATTCAACTCTTGGGCAACCCGACGTTCTTGTTCTGTTTGTTTACTTTTTTTATTGTAGATTTGGCTCTTTTTCAGAAAATCATAGTTGTTTTTCTTTGGAGCAGGTGCTGACACTTCTTCATTCTTGGTAGGGATAGAATGAACTTCTTCCGCCAAGATATAATGAGACTGGGTCAATTTTTGGCTATACTTCACCAATTCACCAGGATTTTCCTTTTGGAAAGGCGCTGTCGGTTGATTGCCCTTTCTAAGGAGGCCAGATTGAGAATGACGTCTCGCACGGCTGAAATCTTGAGTTAAATAGTTAGCAGAGCGTTTCTTTTTCAAGTCTGCACGCGCTTCTTCACGCGCCACCTCCGCATAGCTCTTTCCTTCTTTTTTAACTCCTAAAGGAGCCTTTTTAGGTTTCTCTACTTGCTTTTCAATCGGTTTGACTGGTTTTTCTTCAGTAATAGGAGCCCATTCTAAATAATTTTTATCTCGATACTCACCCTTGATATTACTGATCAGATCAGACTCATCGTACAAGTTCATGACTGGCATTTCAGTCAACATGACCTCGTCATCTGACACCAATGGAAATCGTTCTTGTTTCATTTTCTATTTCCTTTCAACACTTCATTATAGCGTATTGTCTTGATTTTTCAAGTGCTGGCTTCAGAAATTCCCAAAATTTCTCTAATTTCTGCTAGGGTCAGACTGCCACGTGACTCTGTTCCGTCCAATACTTGTGACACCAGATGTTTCTTTTGCTCTTGGAGTTCCTGAATTTTTTCTTCAATGGTTCCCTTGGTCACTAAGCGATAGACCTCAACCGTTTCTTCCTGACCCATCCGATGGGCACGGCCAATGGCTTGCGCTTCCACCGCAGGATTCCACCAAAGGTCAACCAAGATAACCGTATCAGCACCTGTCAGGTTCAGACCGACCCCACCCGCCTTGAGGGAAATCAGAAAGGCATCTCTTTCCCCTTGGTTAAAGGCCTTGGTCATGTCTTGTCTTTCCTTGGCTGGGGTTGAGCCCGTAATTTTAAAGGAAGTCAAACCCAAGTCTGGCAGTTCTTGTTCAATTTTCTCCAACATTCCCTTGAACTGGGAGAAAATCAAGACACGGTGTCCGCCGTCTGCTACCTGTACCAGCAGATCTCGGAGACTATCCAGTTTACCACTGGCACCCTGATAATCCTCCATAAAGAGGGCAGGAGTATCACAGATTTGACGCAAGCGCATCAAACCAGATAAAATTTCAACTCGACTTCGCTGAAATTCCTGATCTGACACTTGAGCCAGACGGTCTCTCATCTGTTGCAACTGGGCTAGGTAGATAGCCTTTTGCTGGTCTTCCAGTTCATTTTTATAAACCACTTCGATCAAGTCTGGCAATTCGGTCAGAACTTCTTCTTTCTTGCGCCGCATAACGAAGGGCTTAATAAACTGAGCCACACGCTCGGCTGGCAATTTCATAAATTCTTTCTTACTTGGCAAGAGTCCTGGCATGACGATTTGGAAAATAGACCACAACTCACCCAGATGATTTTCAATAGGAGTTCCTGACAAGGCAAAGACCGACGGCACCACAAATTGTCTCAAGGTCTGGGCAATCTTGGTCTGGGCATTTTTCATGACCTGAGCCTCATCTAAGAAAAGGAAGTCAAAGGCCATCCCATGATAAAGATCACTGTCCTGACGGAAGGTAGCATAGCTGGTCACATAGATTTGATGGCTTTCGGCAAGAATCTCTTCACGACTCGTTTTCAAACCATGAACAACAGCTACATCCAACTGTGGGGCAAATTTCTGAAATTCATCTGCCCAGTTGTAAATCAAACCCGACGGAGCTAGAATCAAGACTCGACTTTCTTTTGTCACTTGACTGGTCAAAAAAGCAATGGTCTGAAGGGTTTTCCCCAATCCCATATCATCAGCCAAAATCCCACCAAAACCATAATGATGGAGCATTTGCAGCCAGCCGATTCCCTTTTCCTGATAATCTCGCAAATCAGCCTGAACCTGAGTTGCTTGTCGAGGGAAGTCCTCTGGATGCGTCAAATCGTGGGCCAGATTCTGAAATTCTTGTGAGAAAGAAACACGGTCTCGCCCTTCAAAGAGATGGGCTAAACTGTAAGCCAAAGATTTTCGAGTCTGCAAGGTCCCATCTTTTAATTCAAATTGTCCCAGTTCCTGTAGATTTTGGCGAATCTTCTTGGTTTCTTCATCGAAAAAGTAGACTTGATTGGACAAATCAATGTAAAAATCTTGATTGTCAACCAAGGCCTGCATGGCTTGATCAATTTCCTCTTGGGCAATATCTTGAAAATCAAACTGGATTTCCAAGAGACCTCCCTTGGAAGCAATCTGTACTTGAGGGCTTGCTAGGTTATAGAGTTCTTCTAACTTGTCTGATAAATCAACATTCCCGAGTTTTTCAAAGACCGGAATAATTTCGTGAAAGAAATGATAAACAGACTCCGCTTTTAGGGCCTGACGCCAAGATTGAAAGTCTGCTTCAAAACCAGCTACCAAACAGACTTGGAAAATTCTTTCTTCTAAGTCCGCGTCACTCGAAAATGGCAATTCTTCTAGCTCTTGTCGGCTAGATACCTGTCTATCCCCATAATCAAACTGGATTTCTAAACGAATTCGATTGTCTTCTTCCCTGTCAAAGTAAAACGATGGCGAAAACGTTTTGATTTGTAAGCGTTCTGGAGCTGAGACAGTTCCCATCTGGCCAAAAAGAGTCAGACAAGAAGCCAACTTATCTCGGTCACTGCTATCAAATTGCAGGTATTTCTTGCCATGCTGATCCACAGGCAGCGCTTTGATCTCCTTGAGAAGACGCATCTGCTGGTCTGTTAGAAAATAAACCTGTCCTTTATGGAACAGCACAGCTCCCTGATAAAAGACATTGACCCTTGGACTCTCACTGATTTCCATTTCAAAATAATCCGAGTATTCTGTTACTGTAAAGGCAAAGAGATTGGCATCAGCATGCATATCCTGAAAAAGTAGGCTCTGGTAGCTATCCACTTGATGATCAAATTGAAAATGGGGCAAGGTCATCAGTAAATTCACACCCTGCTCAAAAAAGGTCAGAGGAAAAAAGAGATGACGACCCTGGTTTTGGAAAAAGAGGTCTGGAGCCTGTCCTTCCTCCGTCAGCCCTCGCAAGAAAGTCAGAAGTTCTTGACTAGCCTCATCAAAGGATTCCCAAGACAAGGACTCCTCATAAATCTTGCCAATCATATAAGACTTTCTCTGCTCGACAATCCTTAAAAAGAGTGGAATATCCCGAATGACGTAGTATTTTTGGCTATTGATTTGGCCGACTCTCAGAGTCCACAAGATATGATTGCTTCCTGCTTCCACCTGACCCACAGCCGACAACTCATAGGCTCGGTCTGATTTTGGAGATAAGATTCGGTCTAAAAATTTACCGCCCAAGGTCACCTTGGTTTCAACGGCCTCTTTTTCTTCATGACCTTCTGCCAAACCCTGCAAGATTTTTTGACCACGCTCATCATTTTTCAGAAAATGCTCCAGAGCTGCCAAATGCACACAGTAGCCCCTCTTTTGGAAAAAATCGCAGGCACAAAAAACCAAATCATCCTCTAAACTATAGCGCAGTTCTTCTTCTGCAACGCGAGCGTAGAGCCGATTGTTCTTTTCCTTGATAATGTCAACCTTACCGGTTTCATAAAGGGCAACGCCTTCGATACGGACTTTCCCCGGAATCAATTTAGCCATATTTTTACCTTTACCTTATCTTTTTATTATACCATATTTTTACCTATGAAAATAGCCTTCTAAGGATACTTTTCTCCTAGAAGGCTGGATTTTTAACGTTTGGCAAAAGTAGCCACAATCCGCTGACAAACTTCTTGCAGCAGAGACTTAGGCATGGCTACATTGAGGCGGGCATGGAGACTTCCTTCCTCTCCAAAATCCAAACCACGGTTAAGGATAACCTTAGCTTCATTTCTCAACAGCTCTTGCAATCTTTCATCAGTCAAGTCATAGGCTGAAAAATCAAGCCAAATCAAGTAGGTCCCTTGCGGTTTCATGACCTTGATTTTAGTCTCTGTACCAAATAAATCCACCACATAATTGATGTGGTCTTCAAAGACTTGCTTGAGTTCCTCTAGCCAATCTTTACCGTATCGATAGGCAGCTTCTGTCGCCAAATAGCCCAAGCCTGAAATTTCATGCTGGTTATTGGCTAACTGGCGTTTCTGGTAAGCCACTCGCAACTTAGGATTTTCAATGACTGCATAGGAATTTTTTGTCCCAGCGATGTTAAAGGTTTTAGTTGCACTGCTCAAGACAATCGCAAAATCTTTAAAGTCAGGGTTGACAGTATTGAAAGACTGGTGTTTGTGACCAAAGAGGGCCAAATCTTGGTGAATCTCATCCGAAACCAACAAAACACCGTGGTTTTGACAGAGTTGGCCAATCTTTTCCAACACTTCCTTCTCCCACACACGTCCACCAGGATTGTGAGGATTGCAAAGAATATAGAGTTTGACCTCCTCTTCCACCAAATCCTTTTCAAGTCGGTCAAAGTCAATCTCAAACAGACCATCCTTTTCCACCAAAGAATTGGTAATCAATCTGCGATTGTTCAACTTGACACTGCGTGCAAAGGGTGGATAGACAGGTGTGTTAATCAAAACAGCCTCGCCTTCTTTTGTAAAGGCTTGAATAGCTGTTGAGATGGCTGGTACCACACCCTCAATAAAGACAAGAGCCTCTTTGTCAAAGTGGTAACCGTGTTGTGTGGCTTCCCACTTTTGAACTTCCTTAATTAAGTCTTCACTGGCATAAGTATAGCCATAAACCAGTTGGTCTGCGTAAGTCTGCACAGCTTGGCGGATTTCAGGCAAGACTACAAAGTCCATATCCGCTATCCAAGCTGGTAGGACTTCACTATCCGTTTCTGCTTCTTTCCATTTAAAGGTATGATGCCCTAAACGGTTTGGCAGGCTTGTAAAATCATATTTTCTCATCTTTGTCTTATCCTTCCAAGGCTTGGCGCAAATCTGCAATCAAATCTCTAGCATCCTCAATCCCAATTGACAAGCGCAAGAGGTCATCTGTCAAACCATAAGAATGGCGCACTTCTGCTGGAATATCAGCGTGAGTTTGCGTCGTTGGATAAGTAATGAGACTTTCTACCCCACCCAAACTTTCGGCAAAAGAGAAGACCTTAAGACTGTTCAAAATGTGAGGAATGCGTGTTTCATCGGCTACTTTAAAGGAAATCATGCCCCCACGACCAGTATAGAGAACTTCCTTAACTGCTGGAGAATCCTTCAAAAAGGCAACCACTTCTTGGGCATTAGCTGTTGAGCGCTCCATACGAAGAGACAAGGTCTTGAGACCACGAATCAATTGATAACTGTCAAATGGTGACAAGACTGCCCCTGTCGTATTGAGATTGTAAAAGAGCTTTTCGTATAGTTCTAAACTATTGGTCACAACCACTCCAGCCAAGACATCGTTGTGGCCTGCCAGATACTTGGTTGCTGAATGAAGAACCATATCTGCTCCATCTTCAATAGGACGTTGGTAGATAGGGCTGTAGAAGGTATTGTCCACCACCACTTTGGCACCCTTAGCATGGGCCAATTTTGCCAGTTTTTCGATGTCAAATTCCAACATTAAAGGATTGGTTGGTGTTTCGATATAGAGAACATCCACATCCTTCTCCAACTCGGCAATCAACTCTTCTTCTGTATTGGCATAGGTAAAATGGAAACGGCCTTCCTGCTCCACTTGATTGAACCAGCGGAAAGAACCACCATAAAGGTCACGGACAGCCAAGACCTTACTTCCTACTAGAAAAACGCTAAAGGCCAGTACAATAGCTGACATTCCTGAGCTAGTAGCTAGGGCATAGTCTGCGGACTCGATAGCCGCCAAGACTTCTTCCGCCTTACTGCGAGTTGGGTTTTTGGTGCGCGTATAGTCAAAGCCAGTAGATCGACCAAACTCTGGATGCTGATAGGTCGTTGAAAAATGAAGCGGTGTCACCAATGCACCTGTCGCTTCATCTGACTTAATGCCCGCCTGGGCCAAAATTGTGTTAATGTGTAATTCCTTGCTCATACAATTCCTCCAAATCTATAGTAACTATTGTACCACTTATTTTCATCAACTCATTTTCTTCTTTTCAAGAGCTAGTTATAGTTTCAAACTATAGACTTATACTCTTCGAAAATCTCTTCAAACCACATCAGCGTCGCCTTGTCGTAGGTATATGTTACTGACTTCGTCAGTTCTATCTGCAACCTCAAAACC
>NZ_JBBJZX010000086.1:0-8364 GCF_038148935.1 Streptococcus pseudopneumoniae
TAAAGATTGCTTTTTTATTATATTTTCCTTAGGAGGAGAAATGGAACATAAAAATAAGTCATTCAGTCGAATGAAACGTCATCAGAGTGACAAGGTTTTGCGCTATTCTATTCGTAAATATAGCTTTGGTGCGGCTTCAGTAGCTGTAGCAGCACTGATGTTTTTAGGTACGCATGCCGTTAGTGCGGATGTGATAGATGATAAAAACCAATCTGTCATAGGCGCACCGAATCCAAATGAGGAGGAATCGCCTCTGGTAGTGCCTGGTAAAACAGAAAAAATTGAGGAAACCAAGGAAACTGAAAAAGTTGAGGTAGCCAAGGAATCTGAGAAAAGAGAAGAACCAGCTAAAAATCCAGAAGCCGTAGAAACTAACTCTCTAAATAACGGCACATCTACTAGCGCCATAACTGCAACTAAAGATGCTGGTGCTGATAAAGTGGCAGAGAAACAAACATTAGATAAGTCTCAGTTACAAGCTAGTATCACAAACGTTCAAGAACTCTTGGATAAAGTCAACAAAGAAAAAGCTCCAGCTTCAACTCTTGCTGCAATCCAAGCAGATTTAGAAAATGCTAAAAATGCATTAAATAATAATGAGTTAACACAAGCTGAAATTGATGCAATAGCTAAAAAACTTAATGAGAAAATTTTTGTATTATCTTCAATGCCGAAGGCTAATGCTCCTGAAAAAGTAGTAAAAGAAGGCAAAAATACGATTGCTAATACTGGATCTCGTGATTCACGTAATGGTCAAAGTATGGGTGAAGGGACTGGATTTAGGGCAGATGGTGAACGTGTGGAAGGCGCGTTAAATAACGTAAAAGAGTATATATCAGAGGATAAATTTAATGGTGGTGGAACAACTACTGGTCAACGTGCCCGAACAATTGAAAAAACATTCATGAAGGCCAAATATAGTCAAGAAGACGGCAAGAAGTTTATTACTTATGATGTTTACTTCCAAAATGATGGTAAAGCTTTGAATGGAACTACTGGAGATGCATTTTGGTTTTATCCTCCTCGTGATCTTTTGTATAGCGGTGGTAGATATGTAGGGGATACTATTGCTGAAGCTTACTATGAACGTTATCAAAATAATGCAGGTACTGGACTGCTTTCTGAAAATCCTGGAAATTTTACTAAAGTAGATACGTATAATGCACTTGAAAAGCTTTTGAGAAATAGAAGTAATCAGGATGATAGTACCAGAAGCCAATGGGGCGATAGGATTAGTCTTTATCAATTAGATGGTGGTCCTGCTAGGGGAAATCCTAGTCAGGTACAACAAATGTTAAAAGACTTACAAACTAATGAAGAGTTAAATCGTATTATTAGATTAAATAATGACCCCAAAGGGAGTCTTCCTGAACTGTCTTATTCTCAGCTATTAACTATAAGCGGTGGGCGAAATTATGCTTATAAATATCATGTTAAGATGCGTTTGAGAGATAATGTTACTCCTGAACAAGCCAAAAAAGCGGGTGCAATAGCTGTAACCGCTAAAGAAGGAAAAGCTATCACTGCGCTTCAGGCATATGTGTATGCTGCTACTGGAACGAGATTGGAAAGTAAACCAGATGCACAATTATATCCTATAAAAGGGAAAGAAGTTACAACAACAGTTGGGGAATCTCTTGGAAATGTAAGTAATCCTGTAGCATCAGGTTTTGTAGTTCGAGATAATGATACTAAAGATTTCCCTGGTGACATGCATTGGAGTTGGCTAAATGGGGAACCAAGTACTAGTACAGCAGGAGTATTCAATCATCAAGTAAAAGCTACCTACAGCGACAATACTTCAAATACTACTACTGCCACACTAAAGGTTATTCCACATAAACCTGCTATTGATCAAAGTTCTGTAAATGAAAAAGCAGGGAAGACTGGGCAAACGGTTACTGTAAATGTAGGTAATGGAGTGCCTAAGGATTCTATAGTGACCTTATATAGTGATGGTACGATTATTGGAACTGGGAAAACTACTGGAACAACTGCTACAATTACGGTATCAAAAGCATTACCGTCAACAGGGATTACAGCTAAAACAAGTGTAACAAATAACTATGGAAAAGTAGAATCAGCTTTTAGTGCGCCTGCAACACCAACACCTGAACCTGACAGAGTGGCTCCAACTGTAAAAATTGTTGATAAAATAAGAAATAATGCTGAAACAACATTAACGGATAATGTTTCAAATGCACCAACTATTGATGTTTATCGCGGTGCAAATATTGAGTTGCCTTTAAAATATTACGATAACAATGCGGCTGGTAAAGTAAACATTCAGTATGTTTCTGGACTTCCTAGCGGTGTTTGGTTCAATGCAAATGCTTCTGCGAATTCTAATGCAATCATTAGCGAATCAGGAAAAACTGAAAATGCTCAAGGAAGTTATACCGTTCGTGGTCATGTTGACGCTACTGCGCGATTAGGTATTTCTACAGTTACATTAAAAGTATCGGATGCGGCAAACGGAGATGTAAATCAAGGGAATAAAAAAGAAGTGAAATTCCGTGTTCGTGTGTTAGATCTTGACTTTGAACAAGGTGTTTCTACGCAAACCGGTGCTTCAAAAGTTTCTAAGGAAGTAGAAGTAAACCAAGCTGTAGGGGATCCAAATAATTACTTAACAGTAAATGATGGGTCACAAAGAAGCGATAGCTTATTCCCAAGTGGTATGACATTCCGTTATATTAGAGGTACAGAGTATAAGACAAACTTAACATATACTGATCCTGGTAAATATACTGTAAAAGCGGCTGCCTTCTATCCAACAACATATGTACCAACAAATGGCGAATCAGTCACTGCAGCAAATGCTACAGGAGATAATGTCGATGAAATTCGTGGACGTGCTTATATTGCTAGAGATATTGAATTCCAAGTGAAACCGACAGCACCGACTGTAACACCTCAAGAAAATGGGGATGTAGTAGTTGCACATACGAACCAAACAAATGTAAAAACATTAAGTTTCACATATACAAATGGTAGTGGTGCACAACAAACAGTTACTGCAACGAAAAATGGTAACAGTTGGACATTAGATAACCCTTCAATAGATGGAATAACGATTGATTCAAATACAGGTGCTGTAACAATTAAAGACCGTTCAGTTGGTGATGCTTCTCAAGTAACTGCAAAAGTAGCAACATCAGATAGTGTTAATAGCAATAATACTACGGCAATTGCAAAAACAGGGGATCGTGTCCCTCCAACATTTGAATTCAATTCAAAATATACAGAAGTAGTGAATGGTCAACGCGTAGTTTATGTTACACCAACAGAAAACTTATCAAATGGTTCTATTACATTAGGAACAGTAAAAGATAACTCTGGTAAGTTATTAGAAACAGTATTATTCCACGGGAATGGTTCATCTTATAACTTAGAATATGGATTAACTTATAATGATAAACCTAGAACTACTAATGGAGATTTTAATGCTCCTCACGATATTGTAATTAAGGGAACAGTTCCAAAAATTAATCCGAATACAAATAATATCTGGGAAAATGATTCAGCATTAGTAACACGTTATGTTTCAGCAATGGATGCTGCGGGAAATCAATTGAAAAACCAATCAAATGAAAATTCAAATCCGTTACGTGTACAGTTCAAGATTTTGTCACAAGCAGCTAAATATAATCCGCAAGTAGCAACGCAGACTATTAATAAAGACGTTACTGCTAATGGTGCTAGATTGTCAGATGATGAATTTAATGCCATTAAATCCAATATTACATTTACAGCTAATAAAGGTGATGTGAGAGTAGCGCATAATACTCCAGATATGAACATTACCATGAATGAAAACGGAGCAGTAAAACGTAACTCGAATGGTACTTATTATGTTGGTGCAACAGTTCGTTATCCTGATGGAACAAGTGAAACAATTCAAATTCCAGTTGAAAAATCAGATAAAATTCCACCAACTGTAAAAATGAATGGTAAAGAGTTGACTGAAAATGCAGCGGATAATCATTTCATTATTTATAGAGGTGCTAACTTTAATCCAACATTTGAAGTGAATGATAATTCTGGAGTAACGACTTATCTAAAAGCAGACGGTATTCCAAATGGTGTTTGGTTCAACAAGCAAGGAAGCGCTGATTCTCCTAAGACAGAGAATATGCCTAATGGGACAAGATATCAATTGTCAACAAATAACACTGTTGATAGTGATGCTACATTAGGTGAGCGTGAAGCGCGTGTTACTGTAAAAGATGCGTTAAATAACGAGAAAACTTATAAATTCAAATATACGATCGTAGACGTTGATGTTAAAGATAGTCCTAAGAACGTTCGATTAAACTCACAATTAGGAGATCCACATCACTTCTTGACAACTACAGCAGCCAATAGAGTTAATTCAGACGATAAGTATTTCCCAGGCGGAATGCAATTCAAATGGATTAAGAATAATCAAGAGGTAGCACAAACTACAACATTACCAACATCAGGGCATGTTACAGATTATACAGTAGTTGCTGAGTTTGCAAATGGTGCAACAAGTTATAATAAAAATATCGATGGTAAGGATGTAACCATTTATACACCTGCTAGAGTTGGAAAACCAGTTACATTTATTGTGACGGAAGATTCTCCTCCAACTGTGAAAATGACAAATCCATCTGATAATGGAACAACTGAATTATCAGGAGACGATTCAAATTCTCCAATTGTGACTATTTATCGTAATGGTCAATTAGATATTCCGTTAAGCTTCTATGATAATGAAGCAACAGGACGTGTAAATCTTCAATATGTAGAAGGATTACCAAAAGGCGTAACATTTGGAGGAACGAATAATACAGTTTCAGTTACGGGAGCAGTGGTAAATTCAAATGGTAGACATACGATTTCAGGACGTGTTGCAGCTGATGCTACATTAGGAATGTCTACAGTAACTATGAAGGTTTCAGATGGAGCAAATGGTGTAGATTCAGGAAACAAAGGGGAAGTGAAATTCCGTATCCGTGTCTTAGATGTTGACTTTGAAGAAGCAAGATCACCAGAACCAAATCAAAGTTCTATTACTGTAGAAGCAAATGTAGGTATTAACGTTCCGGATCCAAACCACTACTTAACAGTTAATGATGGAACAAACCGTACAGACCAGGGCAATTTCCCAAGTGGAATGACATTCCGTTATGTAAGTAGTGATGGAAGATCAACAACTCGTACTCTTCAATATAATGCTCCGGGCCAATATACTGTTAAAGCAAGAGCTTATTTCCCAGTAGACTATGCGGGAACAAAAGGAATTGGTGAAGTAGTTTCTGGACAAACTGGAGATAATACAGAAATTAATGGACGTCGTTATATTGAAAAAACAATTGTGTTCAGAGTAAAACCAACAACTCCAGTTGTTACACCTCAAGATAATGGGGATGTAGTAATTACACAACGAAATGAAACGAATGTTAATCGACTAAGTGTAACGTATACTACACAAGGAGATAATCCACAAGAGGTAACATATACTGCAGCTAAAAATGGAGATACATGGTCATTTGGAGGAGGAACTCCAATTACTATTGATGGAACAACAGGTACTGTAAAAATTAAAGACCGTTTAGTTCAGGATGGTTCAACTGTTAAAGTTAAAGCAATTACTGGGGATGGTATTCTAAGTGACGAAGGTACAGGTGATGCTAAACCAGGTGACCCGATTTATCCAACGGTTGACTTCCAAAATACGGAAACAGATGCAGAAGGATATCGTGTAGTATATATCACACCAACAGAAGACACTAATATACCAGTGGCAACGTTGAGTGATAATTCAGGGAAATTAATATCAGCCGATTTTGTTACATATAGTGGATCTTCTACTGACTTACGAAATGCGAATCTTGATTTTTCTAATAGATTTGCTAAAGATAGTGCAGAAACACAACATGCAGCACCTGTTACACTTAATATTACAGGTAAGTTAGCAAAACAAAATCCTCAAAGACAATTATGGACAGATGGGGAGAGAATAGCCTATATCTGGGCAGATGCAGAGGATGCAGCTGGAAATCGATTACACGGTTCTCCAGGAACTAAAGAAACTTCTCCGAATAGTAGAACAATAGTGAAGCTTGCAGCATTAACACAAGCAACGAAATATACGCCGACTGTAACGACTCCACAAATTAATCGTGATATTAGAAAAGCTAATTCAACATTAACTGATGAGGAATTCAATAGCATTAAAAACACGTTAACATTTAGAACAGATAAAGGTACAGTTAATGTCGATAAAGATACAGCGGATTTATCATTTACATCGAACAAACAAGTAAATAAAAATGCTGATGGTTCGTTATATATCACAGCAACTGTGTCGTATCCAGATGGCTCTACAGAAACTGTTGATATTCCGATAACTGCGCCGGCGCAAAAAGACATTTATACACCAACGACAGTTGCGAAAACAGTAGATAAAGGAAATAACCCAACGGCAAAAGATAGCATTTCAAATGCGAATGATTTACCGATAGACACAACGTTTGCATGGAAGACAGGGACTTTAGATACATCAACACCAGGAGTAAAACAAGCGACAGTAACGGTGACGTATTCAGATAAAACAAGTGATGAAGTAACAGCTACTGTGAACGTTAGACCAACGAAACCAACGATAGCTCCAGAAGCAAATGGAGATGTTACGGTAACTCCTGTAGATGAACCGAATGTGACTAAATTAGAAGCAAGTTATACTCCAGCAGACAGTCATCAATTGGATCATAATGGAACGGTGACGAAAACTCCTCAGACCGCTACAACGATTGTGGCTACTAAGGGAACTGATAACCAATGGACGATTACAAGTGGTGGAAAAGATGGTATTAGTATTGATTCAAACACTGGTGCAATTACATTAAAAGACCAAGTTGTAAAAGATCAGACAAGTGTGACCGCTAAAGTTGCCGCTCAAAATATCGAAAGTGCTGAGGGAACTGGAACGGCTACTGATGGTGACCGAACAGTGCCAGTTATTGGAGCTTCTTCACAAATAGTAGAAGTTGGAAAAACGCTTAATATTCCTCTTGACCTATCAGATACAGGAGTAGGTATTGATGATGCGAATATTAAAGTTACAAACTTACCAACAGGTTTAAGTTATGATGAAAAAACTAAATCAATCACAGGTACTTTAGATACAGTTTCTAACAATACTGTTACAGTAGCTGTCTTAGACAAGAACGGAAATAAAGCAGACAAGACAATTACGATTACAGCTGTTAAACCAAAAGCAATTTTCGCTATTAAAGGTGATACTATTGAAAATATTGATACTGCAGCTAACTTTGTAGAAGTACCTGAGGGGGTTACTGCATCATGGAAAAACAATGACAAACCATCAACAGCAACAGTAGGAACTACGAATAAAACTGTGACGGTTAGTGTACAAGGGGATACAAGTACCAAAGATATAGATGTACCAGTCAAAGTATATGATAAAGTGACACTCAAGAAACAAACACACGTGAATGCATTAGGAACATTATCTAATGGACAAAATCCAGCAAGTTACGTGAACACCCTACCTAAGGGAGCAACCGTAAAATGGAAAGATGATAAAGTTCCAGATGTAAGTAAAGCAAACAAAGATTTAAAAGGAATTATAGAGGTTTCTCAAGCTACAGATGATCCAAACAAACCGATTAAGTATGATTTAGAAGTAAACTTACCTACTTATAGTGCAAGATTGACGCAACCTAGTTATGAGACAACAGTAGGGACAGACTTTGGGAATTTTGATGCCAATAGAGGAGGATATTTCACTCACGATTATCCAGTTCAAGGCGACACTAAGGTCAAAGGATTTTGGAGTTCTAAACGCTACTACAATGCAGGTAGAGATAAGACAGCTAATACTATAGGAAGAGTAGAAGACACGATTGGTGTATACTTCCCTAACGAAGACGGGGTGATAGATTATAATGAAAACCGTAAGCAACTATTACCTATTACCTTTGACGTCAAACCACAAGCACCAACGTTGAATGCAGAAGAGTTCAAAGGTAAATCAGGTGAAAAACCAGCCGTTACGGTATCAAACTTACCAACAAGTTCGCAGTTATCTACAGGAGCAACTGTAAAAGTTCAACTGAAAGATGCTCAAGGGAATATAGTTGCAGAAAAATCTGTTACACCTAGTGAAACATCAGTAACATTTGCAGAAACCGATTATAGAAGAGAATTATCACTAGGGGAACGATTAAGTGCTAATGTTATTGTTGATGGAACATATAAGAAACTAGTGAAAAAAGCGACTGGAACTGAGTTAGAAGATGATTCATATAGTTTATCTTCTGGTAATAGTAATGAGGCAGTTGTTAAACCAAATGCGCCAGTGATTACGAC
>NZ_JBBJZX010000087.1:0-8021 GCF_038148935.1 Streptococcus pseudopneumoniae
TATTACAGAGATATGTGAGTGTGTATTTTTAAAACTAGATATTATATACATTAAGAGAGAATCAGTTTGGTTCTCTCTTTTTTGATTTTCAGTAATTCATTTTGGCAGCGTATACTTTTTGTCTCCAGTCTTTTCAATAAATACCGTAGTTTAGGTATACACATTGAATTCAAGGGATTTTATAACTCTTATAAATTTTTAAGAAAGCAATAGAAGGGTTTTGTTCAACTTATAATATATGTGTTTGTCTGATAAAAATTTCTACTCTTTTTGATTTTAAATAAGTATTAGTTTACATTATGGTGTGAATTGGGTTTGATATCTCTTTTGAGGAAGTTGCCTTAGATTTTTCTAATTGTGTTTTATTGTATAGTGTATCTTGCTTGTTTTGAACAGAATTTTTTATGACATTTGTCATATTTTTTAGTGACAGAAGCTTCTATCTCCTCTGATTTCAAAAGACTATAATTGTAGTATGAAATGGAGGAAGAAGAGATGAGAAATAAAATGATTATCGCAATGAGTTTAGTAGCAGCAGGAGTCATGACTTATCTCATGTTCTCAGGATTGGATGAAGATTTCTATCATTTTCCTTGGGAGCTATTTGCAGGATTTGGAATGATGTCTTGGATTGTTAGAGAAGGTTTGAAATTAGTCTCAGATGTGAAAAAGGAGTTTGAAAAATGAAAAAAGCGTTTCTCTATCTTTTTATTGGACTATCACTAGTGGTATGGTTGGTAGAAATGTTTACAGGTTGGTTTGATCAAGCCTTCCTTCACCAATTCATCCGTGGTGCCTGGGGACTAGGATTTATGATTTTTATCGTCTTTCCTATGGGAAAGGAGTGGCTGAAAGGAGAATATCATGAACATGATTAAGGTAGAAAGTCTAAATAAAAACATCAAGGGCAAGGCTATTTTGAAGGATATTTCTTTTGAGGTAGCTGAAGGTGAATGCGTCGCCTTTATTGGGCCCAATGGAGCTGGGAAGACGACACTCTTGGACTGTTTGCTTGGAGATAAACTGGTCACCAGTGGACAAGTATCTATCCAAGGATTGCCAGTGACGAGTTCTAAGTTAGACTATACAAGATCCTACCTCCCTCAAGAGAATGCAATCGTTCAAAAACTAAAGGTAAAAGAGTTGATTGCTTTCTTTCAAAGAATTTATCCAAATCACTTGAGTAATCAGGAAATCGATCAACTATTACAGTTTGATAAGCAACAAAAAGAGCAATTCGCAGAAAAATTATCAGGTGGACAAAAGCGTCTTTTCTCTTTCGTCTTGACCTTAATTGGGCGACCAAAGCTTGTCTTTTTAGATGAGCCAACTGCTGCCATGGATACTTCAACTCGTCAACGCTTTTGGGAAATTGTTCAGGAACTAAAAGCTAAGGGAGTTACCATTCTCTATTCCTCCCATTATATCGAAGAGGTAGAGCATACAGCGGACCGAATCTTGGTCTTGAATAAGGGAGAGTTGATTCGTGATACGACGCCTCTAGCTATGCGTAGTGAGGAGATTGAAAAGCATTTTATCCTTCCGCTGGCTTACAAGGAAGTCGTTGAGAAGTCAGTCTTGGTTGAAAGGTGGGTACAAAAACAAGATGCTCTGCAAGTTGTCACACGAGAGGCAAATGCTTTCTGGGAACTATTAGTCCGAGCAGGATGTAGGATTCAAGAAATTGAAGTCAATAATCGTAGCTTGCTGGATACAATCTTTGAAGAAACACAAAAGGGAGATGACTAAGATGAAACAATGGATCGCACTAAACAAGATAGAATTTCTATTGACCAAACGACAATTAGTCTATTATCTATTATCCGTAGGGATGCCGACAGCCTTCTATCTATTCTTTTCAGGCATGTACCAGGACACACCAGGTGGACCGGCTAATTTTATGCGCGACTACCTCATCTCCATGACTGCCTTTTCCATGATGTCGACCGCTATCTTTTCATTCCCAGCTGTCTTACATACCGATAAGATGAACAACTGGCAGAAAACATTGCGTCATAGCCCTGTAAATATGGTAGAATATTATCTATCAAAGATAACAAGTATGCTGGTTGATTATTTGGTTTCAATTTTGGTTGTTTTTACAGTTGGGCATTTTGTAAGAGGTGTGGATATGCCTTTAGCAAGTTGGGTTGGTGCTGCGATTTTGCTTATTTTGGGAAGTATTGCTTTTGTAGCGCTTGGCTTGACCTTGACGCTCTTACCGACTAGTCAGCTGATGTCTGTTGTGGGCAATCTTCTTTATCTAGGGTTGGCTGTTTTAGGTGGGCTCTGGATGCCTATCTCTTTATTTCCAGACTGGATGCAAGCAGTCGGTAAGTGTCTCCCGACCTATCAGTTGATGGAGTTGCTCAAGACCTTTTTAAACGAGGGTGGTATCAATCTATCAGCCACAGTTTATTTACTTGTTTTTTCAGCAGTTTTATTTGGTTTGACCATTTACCTTCAAGGTCATAAGGAGAATGCTTAATGCTTGAAAGACTGAAAAGCATACATTATATGTTTTGGGCCAGTTTAATTTTTATGATTTTCCCCATCCTACCTGTAGTGACTGGATGGCTTTCTGCCTGGCATTTATTGATTGATATTCTATTTGTAGTGGCGTATTTGGGTGTTTTAACAACTAAGAGCCAGCGCATATCATGGCTTTTCTGGGGGATCATGCTGGTCTATGTAGCTGGGAATACCGCCTTTGTTGCTGTGAATTATATCTGGTTTTTCTTTTTCCTTTCCAATCTCTTAATTTATCATTTTGGCCTACGTAGTTTAAAGTCTTTACATGTATGGACATTTCTCCTTGCTCAAGTCCTTGTTGTGGGGCAACTTTTGATTTTTCAGAGAATCGAAGTTGAGTTTCTAGTCTATCTGCTTGTAATTCTTGCTTTTGTTGATTTGATGACTTTGGGCTCGGTTCGGATTCGACTTGTCGAGGATTTGAAAGAAGCTCAGGTCAAGCAAAATACCCAGATAAATCTATTGCTAGCAGAAAATGAACGCAGTCGTATCGGTCAAGATTTGCATGATAGTCTGGGACACACTTTTGCTATGCTGAGTGTCAAAACTGATCTAGCCTTGCAGTTATTTCAAATACAGGCTTATCCACAGGTGGAAAAGGAATTAAGAGAAATACAGCAAATTAGCAAAGAATCAATGCGTGAAGTGCGAACCATTGTGGAAAATCTTAAGTCTAGAACTTTGACATCTGAACTAGAGACTGTGAAAAAGATGTTAGAAATTGCTGGAATTGAGGTGGAAACGGCTAACCAACTAGACACTGCTAGCCTTACTCAGGAATTGGAGTCAACGGCTTCCATGATTTTGCTAGTTGGTGACCAATATCATCAAACATGCCAATGCATCTAAAGCTTACTTAAAATTAGAACGGACAGATCAGGAATTGCTCCTGATGGTCAGAGATGACGGGAAAGGTTTTGCAACTGTAACAGAAAATGAGCTCCATACAGTCCGAGATCGTGTTTCTCCATTTTCAGGAGAAGTAAGTGTAATCAGTCAGAAACATCCAACGGAAGTGCAAGTTCGACTACCTTATAAGGAGAGAAAGTAGATGAAAGTATTAGTCGCAGAAGATCAAAGTATGTTGCGAGATGCCATGTGCCAGTTGCTCACGCTTCAACCGGATATAGAGTCTGTCTTTCAAGCCAAGAATGGGCAAGAAGCAATCCAACTCTTAGAAAAAGAGTCCGTAGATATTGCCATTCTTGATGTAGAGATGCCTGTTAAGACTGGTCTTGAAGTCTTGGAGTGGATACGAGCAGAAAAGCTCGAAACAAAGGTGGTTGTAGTGACGACCTTCAAGCGCCCAGGGTATTTTGAACGTGCAGTCAAGGCTGGAGTAGATGCTTATGTCTTGAAAGAAAGAAGCATTGCAGACCTCATGCAAACTTTGCATACTGTCCTCGAAGGAGGCAAAGAGTATTCGCCTGAATTGATGGAAGTGGTGATGACGCATCCCAATCCGTTGACAGAACAAGAGATTGCTGTTTTAGAGGGAATCGCTCATGGCTTCTCTAACCAAGAAATTGCAGACAAACTTTATCTATCCAACGGAACAGTCCGAAATTATGTCACCAATATTCTTTCGAAACTAGATGCAGGCAATCGAACAGAGGCAGCTAATATCGCGAAAGAATCTGGTTGGTTGTGATACTATTATATCTCGAAAACCATTATGTGCTAAAATTGAAATTATTCAATCAAACAATTTTGTAACTTGAGGAGGGCTTGGTTTCCTCCTTTTTGTTTCGTCTAAGGTGGTAGCAAGGAGCTAAATCTTCGATTTCTATGAAATTTTTTCAATCAATCTTCAAAAAACACTTGAAAGTGTTTACAATTAGTGATAGAATGGAATAAGTAGAAACATGAAAACGAAATTTTCACATCTTCACTTTTGTAAGTAGATATAGAGTTTCAATCGGTGCCTCTACTTGTAAAAGAATGTGTGGGATAGAAAGGGCAGGAAAAGGAATGAATGCAGATGATACAGTAACCATTTATGATGTCGCTCGTGAAGCAGGTGTTTCCATGGCGACGGTCAGCCGTGTGGTCAATGGCAATAAAAATGTAAAAGAGAATACCCGTAAAAAAGTGCTAGAGGTAATTGATCGTTTGGATTATCGTCCAAATGCAGTTGCGCGTGGTCTTGCAAGTAAAAAGACAACCACTGTCGGTGTCGTGATTCCAAATATTACCAATGGTTATTTTTCGAGTTTGGCTAAGGGGATTGATGATATTGCAGAAATGTACAAGTACAATATTGTCTTAGCTAATAGCGATGAAGATAACGAGAAAGAAGTTTCTGTTGTCAATACCCTCTTTTCAAAGCAGGTAGATGGCATTATCTTTATGGGTTATCACTTGACAGATAAAATTCGCTCAGAATTTTCGCGTTCACGTACTCCGATTGTTCTCGCAGGAACTGTCGATGTTGAGCACCAGTTGCCAAGTGTCAATATTGACTATAAGCAAGCAACGATTGATGCAGTGAGTTACCTTGCTAAAGAAAATGAGCGTATTGCTTTCGTTAGCGGTCCGCTAGTGGATGACATCAATGGGAAGGTTCGTTTAGTTGGCTACAAGGAAGCCTTGAAAAAAGCAGGAATCGCTTATAGTGAAGGTTTGGTATTTGAATCTAAATATAGCTATGATGATGGTTACGCCTTGGCAGAGCGTTTGATTTCATCAAATGCAACTGCAGCAGTTGTGACAGGTGATGAGTTGGCAGCAGGTGTCTTGAACGGTTTGGCTGATAAGGGTGTGTCAGTACCAGAAGAATTTGAGATTATTACTAGTGATGATTCGCAAATTGCACGCTTTACCCGTCCAAACTTGACAACTATTGCCCAACCTCTTTATGACCTTGGTGCCATTAGTATGCGTATGTTGACTAAGATTATGCATAAGGAAGAGTTGGAAGAACGTGAAGTTCTCTTACCTCATGGTTTGACAGAACGTCGCTCAACACGAAAACGGAAATAGAAAAAATCAGGGAATCGTGAAGATTTCCTGATTTGTTTTTAGAGAAGAGGCTTAGCCTTCCATATAGTCTTTCAAATCCTGTCCTGTTAATCCGGCATTGAGGGCGATGAGGAGTTTCAAGCGGGCTTTTTGGGCATTGAGTTCTTTGACAAAGAAGACACCTGCCTTTTGCAACTGCACGCCACCACCTTGGTAGGCATAAACAGGTTCTGCAATACCGTTAAAGCATCGTGAAACCAGGGCGACTGGGATTCCTTTCTGCAGAAGGCTTTCTAATTTTTGAGCCGTTTCTTTGGGAATATTACCAGCTCCGAAGGCTTGGATAATCAAACCGTCCAATTGTTCCAAATCCAGCATATCAATCAGCTCATCTGTCATACCGGCATAAGCTGAGATGATAGGGACTAAACCTTGTATGTGATCAAGGTCAAAGCGGACACGAGGTTCAGCTGTTTTGAAGTAGAGGATTTCCTGTTTCATAATCAGACCAAGTGGCCCGTGTGTTGGAGTCTGGAAGGTGTTGACGTTGGTCGTATGTGTTTTGGTAACGTACTTAGCAGCGTGGATTTCATCGTTCATAACGACCAAAACCCCTTTGTCCGCGGCCCTGTCGTCGCTAGCCACTCGTAGAGCACTCAGATAATTATAAACACCATCACTACCGAGTTCGTTGGAGCTACGCATGGCTCCTGTTAGAACGATGGGCATGTGGGGAACTTCCATGGTATCAAGGAAATAGGCTGTTTCTTCCAAAGTATCGGTTCCGTGTGTGATTACCACTCCATCGTAATTATCTGCTTCCTCTTTGATTTTTTGGTAGAGGGCCAGCATATGCTTGGGCTTGATATGGGGGCTTGGCAGGTTAAAAAAGTCTAGGGCGTGGACTTGGATTCCTTCGAGAGGATTGGATACATGGTTCATGGGATTATCTGAACTAGTCACAACAGCGCCAGAAGCATCGGCTTGCATGGAAATAGTCCCACCCGTATGTAAAACAAGGATTTTCTTAGGCATGATTTACTCACTCTTTCTGAAATGTGGTATAATCATTGTATCACAAAAGGGGAGATTGGGATAGGATGGAAGTCAAAGCTGTTTTTTTTGATATCGATGGAACCTTGGTTAACGATCGCAAGAGTGTTTTGAAATCCACTAAGGACGCGATTAAGATTGTCAAAGAACAAGGGGTGCTGGTTGGCGTAGCGACGGGGCGAGGACCTTTTTTTGTTAAGGAATTGATGGACGATTTGGATCTGGACTTTGCGGTAACCTATAATGGTCAGTATATCTTTACTAAAGACAGGGTCTTGTTCACGAGCCCGATTTCCAAGTTGCATTTGCGCCATCTAATTAGCTATGCTAAAAGAGAGGGCAAGGAGATTGCCCTAGGGACCAAGGATGCCATGCTGGGTTCTAAAATCATGTCTTTTGGTATGGGTTCTTTTTCTCAACGAATCAGTCGCTTCGTTCCCTCTGTTTTAACCCGTACGGTGAGTCATTCCTTTAATCGTATGGTCAGCAAGGTTGTTCCCCAAAAGGAAGAAGACCTGCTTCACCTGATGAATCAGCCTATCTACCAAGTTTTGATGCTGATGACTCCAGAAGAATCTGAGAAGGCGGCAGCTGATTTTGAAGACTTGAAATTGACACGTAGCAATCCTTTTGCAGCGGATGTCATCAATCAGGGAAATTCTAAATTAGAAGGCATTCGCCGAGTCGGGAAAGAATATGGCTTTGATCTCAACCAAGTCATGGCCTTTGGTGACTCAGAAAATGACCTTGAAATGCTGGCTGGTGTCGGTATGTCGGTCGCTATGGGAAATGGTAGTAGCAGTGTTAAGGAAGTGGCCAAGCATATCACAACCAGTAATCAGCAAGACGGAATTCACAAGGCTCTGGAACATTTTGGTGTTTTGGCTTCAGAAAAAGTCTTTGTCAGCCGTGACTATCATTTCAATAAGGTCAAGACCTTCCACCACATGATGGATGAACGGACCCAAGAAGAACCTCGAGCTTGGGACTTAGAAGGTGCAACCCATAGGGCTGGCTTTAAAATAGAAGAATTGGTGGAGTTTGTTCGAGCCGCCAGTCCTTCGGAAGAGGATTTTGGTCAAGCTCTATCGCAACTTCATCAGGCCCTTGATAAGGCAGCGGATAAAGTAGCCAAGAAGACACCTGCTCAGCAAGATTTGGTGGGGCAGGTGGATGCCTTGATTGACACGCTTTATTTCACCTACGGTAGTTTTGTCTTGATGGGGGTGGACCCAGAACGTATTTTTGACATTGTCCATCAAGCCAATATGGGGAAAATTTTCCCAGATGGCAAGGCTCATTTTGATCCAGTGACCCACAAAATCTTAAAACCAGATGATTGGGAAGAAAAATATGCTCCAGAACCTGCCATTAAAAAGGAACTGCAGCGCCAACTCAAGGCTTATGAACGCCATAAAGAAAGAAATAATACTCAATGAAAATCAAAGAGCAAACTAAGAAACTAGCCGTAGGCT
>NZ_JBBJZX010000088.1:0-7957 GCF_038148935.1 Streptococcus pseudopneumoniae
GTTCCCAAAGTACGTGACGCCAAGTTGTATTCCAAATCACGGTAACGCAAGATTTGCACACGGATCATGAAGGCAATTCCAATCCATGTCGTCACACTCATAGCAAAAATTAGATTCCAGAATCCAGCTCCGATTGAGTAAGTCAAGACAATGACAATCAAAAGAGATGGGATGTTTGAGATGACATTATAAACTTCCATCATCACACGGTCAACTGATTTTGAAATTCCCCAAATACCACCGACAAAGACACCGATAACCAAGTTAATCACTGTCGCAATCACAGAAATGAGGATAGAGTTACGAGCTCCGAACCAGACACCGTCAAAAAGAGATTTACCGTTACTGTCTGTACCGAACCAATGCTCAGCATTTGGCTTGATATAACGAGCACTAAAGTCGTTTACCTTGCTGACATCATTGAAATCAAACTTAGAAAACATTGGGTAGATGAAACTCATCAAAATGATGGCTACCAAGATTCCCAACATGACTACAGTTGATTTTTTCTTCATAAATTGTCTAAACACTGACTTCCAGTAAGAATATGCTGGCGCATCAATAGTTTCAGAGGCAAAATCGTCACGTTTTACAAACTGAAATTTTTCTTTATCGATTGTAGACATTATTTGCCTCCTTTCTCAGTCAATTTAATACGTGGGTCAATAATGGTCATCCAAATATCTCCCAAAAGAAGTGAGAAGATAGAAATACATGTAAAGATGAAGACAAGACCAACGACCATAGAGTTATTAGATGCTTTTACAGAGTCAATCAACATTTTACCCATACCTGGGAAGGCAAAGACTGTTTCAGTAAGGGTTGCACCACCGATAACCCCAATAACGGCACCAGGAATTCCTGAAACCAGCGGAACCATGGCATTTTTGAAGATGTGTTTGTTTGAAATTTCTTTTTCAGACAAACCTTTTGCACGAGCAAAACGAACAAAGTCTTGAGATTGCAAGTCAATCATGTAACGACGAATCCAAATAGCTGTACCAGGAGCACCCAACAAACCAAGGATAACTGCTGGTAAAACGTAAGAACGCCAATCTCCAGCACCCAAGATAGGGAATGAATCTGGTAAACCAATTGAGGAACCAATCAATCGAACAATATAAACAAGGGCGATTGTTGGAAGTGCCATCAAAAAGGTCAAAGCCCCTGTTGAGAAGCTATCGATCCAAGTGTTCTTGAAACGAGCCATGGCTGAACCAAGTGGCACGGCAATCGCATAAGAAATCACCAAACCAATCAAACCAGCAATAGCAGAGCTGACAATCATAGATGGATATTGGTAATTACTTTCAGTCGCTGTATAAGGATCATCTTTCCCATAGCTAGCTACTTCACGAGAGTCAGCCTGACTAGGTGACTTGTAGGTTCTTGAGTAAATATTTACAGAAGACGTTTTCTTACCTGTTGGGAACTGAACTTGGGCAGTTTTGGTCTGTCCTTGACCTTGAGTAATAACCTGAAGAACTGGTGTATTAGCATAGGTTGGATAAGAGTCACCTAAATTGATATTCACAAAATTTTGATGCACAAATGGGAACTGACTGTTGAAGTATAAGAGATATTTATGTTTAGTACCTGAACCGACCAATGACCATCCGATAGCTGGATCATTTTCGAAACGAAGGTAGCGTTTCAAGTCTGGATTTTCAGGGTCTTGAATTTTATTTGTATGATCAATATCAATCAAGTTAGCATAGAAGTGAAAAACACGTTCAAAAATTGGAATTTCACGAGTAGCATAGAATTGACCACTTTCAGTAAATTCTCCCAAAGTCCAACCATGACCTAATTGATTGATGTACTTTTCATAAATAGCTTTATTGGTCGCATTTGCCTCTACTGTTACAGAAGAATCCATGCTACTTGCCTTTTCTTGCAACTCCTTAGTATCATAATACTCAATGTAGCCCATACGCTCAAACACAGTATTTTCATAGTTATCACGTTTATCAGCCGTTGTCGCAATTTTATTATAGTTAGGGTCCTGTTTGAAAATCAATTTTCGAGGAACCAAGGTATAGATAATCGTGTAGGTCAAAGTCGTTACTAAGAAAATCGAAACCAATGACCGCAAAACACGCATAAAAATATATTTTTTCATATTATTTCCTTTAAAAATCCCAAAAGAACCTTCTCCTCATGGAGAGAAAGTTCTATTAGAAATTATTTACTTCACATGACTTGCCAATTCTTTTTGAACTTTCTCATTTGATTCAGCTTTTTCTTTCAACCATTTTTCACGAGCTTTTTCATACTCTTCTTTGGTGATTGCTTTTTCACCAACTTCAGTGTACTTCAAGTATCCTGAATTTTCACCTTTAAGGCCGGCTACAGAATATGATGAGCTAAATGGTAGAACTTTTGAAACATATGAAACGGCTGTTTCTTTAGGAGAAGCCATTACTGGAATTGTCAAAGCATTATCAGTCAACCAAGCTTGTGCTACCGCGTATTTTTCATAACGTTTTTGAACATCTTGGTTTTCGCTGTTTGCATCATCAAGTAATTTTCCATAGTCAGCTAAAGCAAGTTTGCTTACTACTGATGCATCAGTGTTTTGGTCAATACCAAGGTAAAGGCGAGTGTTTCCTCCCTTGATGACAAACTGATCTAAGAAAGTAGAAGGATCTTGATAGTCAGGGTTCCATCCTAGCAAGGTGTGGATATCCCAATCTTGCTCTTTAGCTGTTGGAGCACTAAATGAAATTGGTAAAGCTTCTGCTTGAGTCATTTGTTGCAAGTCTACAACAACATTATCTGAACCCAATACTTTTTCAATTGATTGTTTCAATGATTGAACACGGTTTACAACCGCTGTTGATTCTTGGATAACCAAGGCATCCAAGTGGATTGGGAATTCAACACCTTCAGCTTGTAGGCTTGATTTAGCTTTAGCAAAGACTTCTTTAGCTTTTTCTTCATTGTAAAGTCCATTTTGAGAATCTGCTAGAGATACGTTTGACCAAGTAGAAGAATTTGTCTTAGCCAAGCTATCTTGTACCAATTCACCAAATGTTTTCTTACCAACTTGAAGATTATATGGTGCAAATGTATTACGGATGGCTACTGCAGCTCCATCAGTACCATTTGTTTGAGCTGAATAAGAACTGCGATCTACCGCAAAGTTCAAGGCTTGACGGAACTCCTTATTTAACAAAGCTTTTTGAGTAGATGTCTTTTGGGCATCACTTGTTTTGGCAGTGTGGTTATAAGTTGTACGGCCATAGTTCAAGCTGACAGTTGCAACACCCGCACCTGGTTCATTAAAGTAAATGTTATCTTTGAAGTCAGCTGCATATTTTTCATATGTCGAACTTGTCGGGAAAATACGAGCCTTGCTATATTGACCATCAGAAAAACCTTTGGCAATTACATCTTGATCCTTACCATCCCAGAAAGTGAACTTAACGTTCTCAATTTTTACATTTTCTTTATCCCAGTAAGCATCATTTTTAGCCATCTCGATAGATGATTTAGGAGTTACAGCCTTCAAGACAAATGGACCATTATAAAGAATAGAGTTAGCATCTGTTGGAGAACCAAAACCTTCCCCTTTTGAAGCTAAGAATTCTTCATTAACTGGCATCAAAACACCACTAGTTGTCTTGTCATTCCAGAAAGTTTCTGGCTGGTTCAAGGTATACTCTAGTGTTTGGTCATCAAGTGCTTTTACTCCAACGGTTGAAAAATCGCTTGTTTCACCCTTGATATAGGCTTCTAATCCCTTAATAGAAGAGCTAACGATTGAAAGTCCTTTTGATTTCCCATCTACCGCATGTTTCAAACCAGTAACGAAGTCTTTAGCAGTGACAGGAGCGTACTCTTCTCCCTCTGCTGTCACCCATTTAGCATCCTTACGGATTTTATAGGTATACGTCAAACCATCTTTTGAAACTGTCCATGATTCAGCAATAGAAGGAACCAGATTACCATATTTATCATTAGCCAACAAACCATCTACAGCATTTGTTGTGATGAATGATGTTGAATCGATATTGCTGACAATATAATCCAAAGTTTCTGGATCTGTTTGATAAACATATTGGTAATCTTTTGCTAGTTTCGCATTATTTGAACTAGTGTTTGAACACGCAGCTAGAACTCCTGACGCTAATAAGGTAGCTCCTGCTACAGCAAGCACTTGACTTTTTTTCATTTCTTCACTCCTCGTAATAAAGTATAGGTTGTTATCAATTATACCATAGATTTTAAGATGTTTCAAGAAAAATAAACGAATTTTCAGAATATTTAGGCTTATTAACACAAATTTTTCATTTTTTCTGAATATATGATTCAAATTGTCGTTCGAAGTATCAAAGGCTCCAGCGAAAATAGGAAATTTGACGCAGAAACTTTGGAGCTTAGAAAGACCTATAGTAAAATGAAATACGGACTGAACAATGTGATTTTGGAATTCAAATTAAATTATAATAATATTGTAGAAGTATCATTCTAGTATTCAAGATTCAATTTACTATATCTTTTTCACACCAACCTTATTCCGAATTCAATTACTTTCGTGATTTACACATATAGATTAAGACTATCTTTTATACTTTAAAATTTCTCGCTACCTTATCCACTATATACGCCTTGCTATCACGTTCCTGTTAGTAGTGCCACGATTTCGCTATCCCTTCCTTTGACAATTCTTATTTCCTGCGTCAGACTTAAAACGATCTATCCCCAGACCATTTTAATCCACTACCTCACGATAGTCAGGCTTGGGGAGAGCTATTGTATTCACCGATAGTGGAGCCCTACAGAGGACTTACACCTCAGATGCACGACATGTCCAGTGTATATAAAAATCTCCCACCCAAGGTAGAAGATTGTAATCTTATATACTTAATCCGTCATGTCCGATACCAAGGTTCGATGCTCCAATGGAATACTGCACATAACTAACAAGAAAATAAAGCCTGACTGAATCCAGAAGAGGGCCAAGTCAAAGATTCCGTGCACAGCAACCACTGTAAGGAAAGATAGATAAAGGCCGATAATCGGGCGTTTCCCCGACTCCTGACTCATATCCATCATCAAGCGAACAGGAGCCACAGAAGACAAAACTAATAAAATAGTTCCCACAATTCCGTAACTCAGAATCGTATCAATATAAAGACTGTGAGCATGTTCATGATAAGGAGCATTTATCCGAGGATACGAGTGCATGTAGGTCAATGGCCCCTCACCCCAAAAAGGATTTTGCTTAAACAAGGCCATCCCAGCATCCCAGATAGAAATGCGTTCTTCCATAGAAGAGTCTAAAGTCCCCATCCGAACTCCCAAATCACTAGAAAAGAGGAAGCTCAAGCCAATCGCAAAGACCCCAATACTAAGCCAAAAGGCCTTCCAGTTTTTAATGGTCGTAAAGAGATAGATAATGGCTCCAGCGATAATAGCAGGAAAAGCAGTTCGATTTTGAGTAAAGTTCAATCCAAAGAGATTCACAAAGCCTGCAATCACACAGAATACTTTCAACCAATTCAACTTGGTCGTTGTAAACAGATAGAAGGCAATCATGATACAGAAACAACAAATAATTCCATAATAATTAGGATTAAAGAAGGTCACTTCTGCACGATTCTGATGCCACACCTGCATATTTGGTGAAAGAAAAGCATAGTTGAATTTCTTCACAATTTGGAAATGCTCTAAACTCGCAAAAACAGCTGACAATACACTACCAAACAAGACGAGCTGCAAAATCAAGCGAAAGAATTTATGTGATAAAATCGACTGATAGTGCAAAAAGAAAACAGTATATAGAAGAATTCCTACTGAAGCCACAACTCCCATCCAATTTTGTGCAAAAACGGATATAACAGTACTATAGCCAAGAAAAAGAAGCAGCATCGGATGCTCCCCCATTTTCTGAAGAATACTTTTCATGTCTCCTGTAAAAATCAAACTGATAATATATAAACAGAATACAACTACAAAAAGATAAAAGGGTAAAAAGATACTCAGGATAATTCCCAATAAAATCAGCTCTTTACTAGACAACCCTCTCAGCTTTTCAATAAAGCCTATTGATTTCAAAATGAATCCTTTCTCTCCAAATCAGTTGATTCAGATAATAGTAAGCTATCCTATATTGTACCACTTTTTTAGCAATTTGAAAACAAAGGAAACGTTTTCCAAAATAAAAACCCTATCATGGTAACGTCTCACACTAACTTCCACCATAGCGGAACTTAATCTGAAACGCTTTCAGATAAGAGGATTTTGTGCGCTCTTTTTTTCGATTCATTTTGGCTACAAAAGCAATAAAATCAAGCATGTTTAAAACCAGTGGAAGTTACCCTGACACGGATTTCCACTGGTTTTTACGATTTTTATCAGACTAACTTCCACTTGGATTAGCGGTGGAAGTTAGTTTGCGAATTTAGCAAAAACCCTATTTTATCAACCATATCAAGGCTTCAAAATGTTACTTCAACTCCATTCTCAATTACCCGATAAGTCTGATTTTGCAAATCAATTTCTGCTACTGCTGTTACGGACTTATCTTTATTTTGACGTTTGATTACAATGCTGTGAGCTGTTGGTGTTTCAACGTCAATAGTTCCTTCTAAATCAAATGCTTCTGAACGATTACGGAAAGAAAATAGATTGAGAAGAGCCTTCACTACAGGACGTTGGACTTCTTCTGCTATTTCCTCATTGCTATAGTAATGACGATTAATATTTCGACCTTCTTTAGTTTCTTCCAATAATTTCAAATCATTCTTGCCTGCTAATAGACCTACATAGTAAACCTGAGGAATACCTGGGGCAAAAGCTTGAATTAGACGAGCGAGAAAATACTTAACATCATCATCTCCAAGCGCAGAATAGTAAGTTGAATTGATTTGGTAGATATCTAAATTGTTATACTCGGCACTAGAGTACTTACGTTTGACATTAGCTCCAACCTTATAGAGCTCATTTGAAGCATAGTCGATTTCCTCGTCAGTCAGGATATCCTTGACATCCACCACTCCAATCCCATCATGGGTGTCTAGCGTCGTAAATTGCTTCATTGGGCTCATCTTTAACCACTTAGCCAAACGCTCTGTTCTGGAACTGTAAAGAGTATAAAGTGTCACCATTGGAAGAGCAAAATCATAAACATAGTAATCGTGATCCGCTATTTTAAACTGAATCGAATAATGTTCATGAATCTCAGGTAAGAGCTCTGTCCCATACTCAGCAGCGATATCTCGAACTTTGTCCAATAAATCCCAAATATCTGGTTCTACAAAGAAATCATTAGTATCCAATTTCTTCACTGCATAAGCAAAGGCATCTAAGCGAATCAAATCACACCCATTACTTGCCAAGTGCTGAATCGTCTTATGGATAAATTCCATCGTTACTTCTTTGGTCACATCAAGATCAATTTGCTCCTCACCAAAGGTATTCCACAAATGTTCCACTGAACCATCTTCAAAAACAATCTCTTGCTTTGGTGCACGATCCTTACGCTTGTAAATTAAGTCTACATCAGCCTGTGTCGGACGGTTTTCTGGCCAAAACTTATCCCAGTTTAAAAAAAGATCCTTAAATTCACTGGCTTCATGTTTTTCTTGATAGTCCTTATAATACTTGGATTGACGAGAAATATGGTTAATCATAAAGTCAAACATAAGATAATATTTCTCACCTAAACGCTTAACATCCTCCCAATCACCAAAAGCTGAGTCCACTTCGTCGTAGTCAACTGGTGCAAATCCACGATCACCTGTTGATGGGAAAAATGGTAGAAGATGAACTCCCCCAATAGCATCTCCAAAATGCTCTTCCAAATTCTCATATAAGTCTTTAAGATTATTTCCCAGACTATCTGAATAGGTAATCAACATAGTTTTATTCTGAATTGGCATCATTACTCTCCTTTTTCTAATTGAAGCCAAGTCTCATATGACCTGGCTTCGTAAATCAAATTCATGTT
>NZ_JBBJZX010000089.1:0-7952 GCF_038148935.1 Streptococcus pseudopneumoniae
AGTGAAGCTGACGTGATTTGAAAAGATTTTCGAAGAGTATCAACTTGCTCAGACACATATATCTTCTAATAAGATAGAGTGCTGAAACAGTTTGATAAAGGAGACAGGATTTATGAAACCAATTGAAACAAGCTTTAAACGAATTGAAACCAAATATGTCGTTGCCAAAGCTGACTTGGCTAATTTAATAGAGGACTTAAAAATATACCTCGTCGAGGATGATTATCCAACTTCGACCATTTCCAACATCTACTTTGATACAGAGCAATTTGATATGATTCAGGATGATAGCCAAGGTACTAAGCGCAAAGAAAAGATTCGGATGCGAACCTATCTCAGTCAAGTCCAGCCCGATAGTCAGGTATTTTTAGAAATCAAATCCAAGGACAGGACTGATGTCGGGCGAAAATATCGTCTCTTGTCGACTCCCCAGTCTATCACCCAATTTATGACCAAAGGACAGCTGGATAGCAGCATCAAGGACCAAATGATGATTGAAAAAATCCAGCAACTCCAAGAGGAATATCAGCAAGCCATCATCCCTCGTATGTATATCTACTACGACCGCTTTTCTCTCAAGGAAAAGAAAGAAATTAGCGGATTTCCCTACAATAAAATTCGTGTCACCATTGACCAAAATCTAACCTATCGTGATGAGAATGTCAGTTTATTTTCAGGAAAGGACGGTTTCCCTCTACTAAACGAGGACATTGTCATCATGGAAATAAAAGCACCTGGTAGAAAACCCCAATGGCTACAAGATATTCTCGACCAATATGGACTGGTAGAGCAGAAATTTTCAAAATACAGCTGCGCCTACCACAAGTCTCAGGGGCTGGACTATAGCCCACGACCAAGCATAGAAAGTGTAGGTACTACTTATGTCTAATCTTTTCAATTCTATTTTCAACGACACAACTGCTACTGCCAATCCTATCCAACTCTTTCTGGCTCTCTTGGTCAGCCTGATTTTAGGTTTGGCGCTGACCTGGGCTTACAAACACCGTACCCTCTATACCCGGGAATTTGCTGTTAGTTTGACCCTACTCCCCTGCTTGATGACCTTGGTCATCTTTCTGGTAAATGGCAGCCTAGGAACCTCTATCGCTGTTGCAGGAACCTTTAGCCTCATTCGTTTCCGTTCAGCCACCAGTGGCTCACGGGAACTAATTGCTATCTTTCTTGCCATGATTATCGGGCTGGCAGCAGGGACAGGCTATCTAGCTCTAGCGATTCTCTTCACTGTCTTTATCTTAGCAGTATGGCTTCTTTTAGAGAAACAACAAAGCAAGAGTAATCACCAACGTCGCAGACTATTAACCATCACAATTGCCAACCAAGAAAAGCAACTCCAAACTATCCAATCTGGGCTATCACAATTCTGTACCGAGTTAGACCTCATCTCCATTGATACCAGCAATGATGGAGAACAAGTCACCACTGTCTACGAAGTGGATTTCAAGGCTCAAACCGATGATTTTCAAGTCATCAATTACCTCACTAAAGAACAAGATACTTACCAGGTTTCCCTGACTAAGAATGCCAAGAAGAGAAAGAATTTGTAATTTTCAAATCAAATAGCAAACTAAGAATCTATTGAGTACCACCATTCTTTACCAATCAAAAAAACTCCGTAGTCTCTGACACCATAAATCCGGCTAGAGATTACAGAGTTATTTTTTAATCTAAACTTCCTACAAGGGTATAGTATCTACTGAAAGGATATGGTATTTGTAGGGAATACTTTAAAGAGTTCTTACAGGAAGTCAGTATTAACTAGTTATATTAGGTTTAGTTTACCCATTCACCATTGGCATTGACTCTATAGCCATCTACAGTTGTGTTGACTGCAAGGGCACCTGAGGCATTGACATAGTACCATTTGTCTGATACTTTGAACCATTGGCTTGCTTTCATAGCACCTGATGCTTCAAGATAGTACCAGGTATCTCCATCTTTCACCCAACCTGTTGCCATTGAACCGTTAACATTTAGGTAGTACCATGAGCCATTGACTTTAGCCCAACCTGTTGCCATAGCGCCGTTAGCGTTTAGGTAGTACCATGAACCATTGTACTGTAGCCATCCTGTCGCCATAGCGCCATTGCTGTTGAGGTAGTACCATGAGCCATTGTTTTGTAGCCAACCTGTTACCATAGCACCATTAGCGTTGAGGTAATACCATGAACCGTTGTCTTGTAGCCATCCTGTCACCATTGAACCATCAGTATTGTAGAAGTACCACATGCCGTTTTCTTGTTTCCAGCCTGTTTTTGGAGTGGCTGGTTTAGCTGGTTCTACTACAGAATATGAGCTGTATGATGGAACATATGAAGGGTATGAAGGCACATATGTCGGATTAGATGGTCTTGCAGGAACAGAAGGTTGTGCTGGAGTTTCAGTTTTTGGCGGTTGCTGCTGAGTCAAGCGGTTATATGCTTCTTCCGATTTACGAGCATAGTCTTCCTCAGCTTGTTGATCATCTGTTTTCTCTGGTTGAGTTGGCTCTTCAGCTGGTTTTTCTTTAGCTTTATCTTCTTCTGCAGCTTTTTTATTAGCTTCATCTATTGCTTCTTCAGCATCTTCAGCAGTTAATCCATTTTTGAAACCTTCTACAATTTTAGCTCTCGTTTCAGCTGCTTCTTTCTTTAATGCTTCAATCGTTTTTTGTTTTTGTGCTTCTAGTTCTGGATCATTTTTCGTATCAGCTTTTTCTAACTCTTTAATTGTAGCTTCTAAAGCTTTATCGTAATTGGCTAAAAATTCTTTTTGGGCAGCTGCTTCTTCCTTAGCTTCTTTTTCTTCTGCAACTTCCTCTTCTTTAGCTTTTTCTTCTATTTCTTTTTCAGCTGCTTCTGCAGTTAGACCTTCTTTGAAGCGTTTTTCATAATCAGCCTTCTTATCTGCAGCTCGTTTTTTTAATTCATCAATAAACCCTTGAATTTGTTTTTCTAATTCTGGATCATTTTTTGCATTTTTTAAATCTTCTTCTAATTCTTTAACTGTAGTTTCTAAAGCTTTATCAAAATTAGATAAGAATTCTTTTTGAGCAGCTACTTCGGCTTCTTTCTCAGCCTTTTCAGCCGCCTCAAGTTGTCGCTTGGCAACTTCGAGGTTGCCTTTTTCGGTGTTTAATTCTTTCAACAGAGGGGTGACTTCAGGAATAGACTCATACATTTTTTTTGTATATTCTTCATCCTTAGCTTTCTGTTTTGTTGTTGTTTCATCTACTTTTTTATTCGCTTCATTAAATTTTTTAGTGTATTCCGGTTGGTTTGGATATTTATTTTTTTCTTCTTGTGCTTGTCTTAGTTCAAGATAAGCTTTCTGCAGCTCTCCATTAATTATTTGCCGTTCTTCATCTATTTTTCTAACGGCATTTGCCTTTTCTTCGGCTTTTTTCTGAGCTTCATCGTAATTTTTCTGAGCTTCGGCCACCTTTTTTTCTGCCTCAGCAACCTTGCTCTTTGCCTGTTCTACGGTAGATGAAGCAGATGCTGTAGATGCCACCTCCGCTTTCACAGTTACTGGCGGAGACGCAACAAAACCAGCCCCTAAGATAGCGACACTGGCTAGACTTGTTAAAATCATTTTTTTCTTATTCATCTAAATTTACCTCTTTTCTGATAATCATTTTTAGACTATACTTATATTAAGTATACCCCCCCCCCCCACAAATCTTTGTCAAGTGTTTTATATTAAATTTTTGTTACATTTTTGTTCGGAATTTTATTTGTTTTATCAAAGTTTTTATGAAAATCGTTTTGAAAACTTTTGTATTTCTTTACATTCTCTCCCTTAGAGTTTCTCTTTTATACTCACTTGACTTCAAAGACAAGGTGTGTATTTGCTTTTCGATTGCAGATAAAACTCACATTACCATATATCAAAAGGTTGATTTCTGAATTAGGAATAGTCTTGCATATTTGCGATGGATGATGACTCGTTCTTATTTTCAGTAAGTAGCAACTGACTCGAGACACTCCAAAAAAGAGGTCAATGTTCGCCATCAACCTCTTTCTTATCGTTCATTCTTGTTGCTAGTGAGACGGATAACTTACCTCTCAGTCGGCATGTTCATCCTAGCTTACCCATTCACCATTAGCATTGACACGGTAACCATCTGGTGTTGTTGTGTTAACAGCCAAAGCGCCTGAACCATTTGCATAGTACCAGTGTTGACCTACTTTAAACCAACCCGTTTTCATGATCCCTTCTTCATCAAGGTAATACCAAGTACCATTTTCCTTGTACCAGCCTGTTTTCATAGCTCCTGAGCCATCAAAGTAGAACCATCTGCTACCATCTGTTCCCCAGCCTGTAAACATAGCACCTGAGTTACTTAGATAATACACCGATCCATCAACTTCTACAAATCCAGTCTGCATAACACCTAGATCATTCAAGTAGTACCATTGACCACCTGTTTTCAACCAGCCTGTCTTCACATCACCAGACTCATAAAAATACCACTTGCCATTAGACTGCACCCAGCCAGACTGATCAGACGTAGATTTTCTGAAATCTTTCAGCGGTGTTTCTACAACTATAGCTTTACTTTTAACTGTTGAAAGGTTTGAAGCAGTCACTTCTGTGTACTGAACAGCAGAACCATATCCACCAGCCAATTCCTCTGAAGAAGTCGTAGTTCCTAGAGCCAGAGCAACCGTTGCTGCCTTCTGAGGACTAGCTGCATTTTTAAAAGCAGCAAGACCCACATGGGTAAATTTAGGGTTAATCAAGTTCTCATAATAAGATGAAAATTCTTTTGATGTTTTATCTTTCTTTTTCGCCACATATTGCGCCTTTTCAGCATGCCAATTTTCAATTGCTTTTAGAAATCCATCAGGATTCAAATCTAGGGCTTCTCCACTTAGGCTATTACCAGATGGAAAGGCAGTCCAGTTGTTTTTACTTGAAAGACGTTCAGCCTTCAGCGCAACAGATACCTCAGCAGCGCGTACAAAAGCCGTTTTCTCATGGTCAACTGACCATTTGACAGGAACATACTTATCTACCAAACCTTCGTCGGCTGCTTCTTTACGAATTTTATTGATAGCATCTAAAATAGATTGTTGATGAGGAGGCAAAAATTCTCCCTTGATTCCAACCAAAACATTGCCACTAGAAGGTTTTAGCACCTCTGAGGTCAATACATTACCATCAGCAGATTGCGTTGCAACCAGTCTGTCATTGGCAAAAACATCATTTGTCAAAACTGCTCCTGCCAAGGTCAAAGCCAAGGCACTAGCAAATACAATTTTCTTCATTGTTTACTCCTTATATCTTTTGAATCGTATCTTGATAAATACTTTTTAACACCTAATTATATCATATTTTCCTACTATTTGTCTTTGCTTACCTATTCCTAAATCCCAAAAGTAGGCGCAATGATTCTTTTATTTCACAACAAGCTCATAACGTGTCTTACTTGTAAAGATTTGACCGGCTTTGAGAATGACTTGGTCTTTGAGGTTACTGTGAATGGCATCTGGTAAAGCTTGCGCTTCAAGGGCAATCCCATTGTGCTGTACCATTGGCTGACCTCTTATGATGACACTCTCATCCACAAAGTTTGCTGTGTAGACTACAAAGCAAGGAGCCTCTGTCTTGAAGAGCAGGAAGCGACCTGAGTTTTGGTCATAAAGGAAACCAGCATTATCATGACCTGCAGGAAGGGCAAATGGATGATCCAAACCAGATACCAGCTGGATTTGCTCATCTTCTTCTGCAAAGATATCCTTCAACAAGGCACCATTGTAGATGTGTTTGACCACATCACGATTGGCATCTGGAGTTTTGGCTGGAACACCGTCGGGAGCGATTGGATAAATGCCCTCTGTGTTTAGTTGGAAGACATGGCGGTCAATGGTCTGCGTGAAATCACCAGACAAGTTGAAATAGCTGTGGTTGGTTGGATTGACCAGCGTATCCTGATCTGTTGTTACCTTGTAGCTGATTTCATAGGCACCAGTTTCTTCCAAGTGATAGCTGATCCAGATTTTGAGATTGCCGGGAAATCCTCCTGTCCCATCTGTACGCTCTGTGTAGAGGGTCAAGCCATGGTCGCTCACTTCAACTCGTTCAAACAAGCTGGAATCCCAACCAGTTGAACCACTGTGGTTACAGTTGCTAGCATTGTTGACTTCCAGATGATAGGTCTTGCTATTGAGCTCAAAGGTCGCACCTGCAATACGGCCCGCCACAGGACCTACGCTAGCTCCATGCTTGGGACTATTGCCTACATAGCTATCAAAATCATCAAAACCCAAAATAACATTGGCAAAATTTCCAGCCTTGTCAGGTGTGACATAGCGCAGGATGGTCGCACCATAAGTCATGACCTCAAGTTGGTAGCCACCGTTCGTCTCAAAACGATAGGCCAAGACATCCTTGCCCTCAACATTTCCAAATACACGCTCTGTATATGCTTTCATTCTGTTCTCCTTTTACTATTTCTCCCAAGCAAACAAACCATAGAAAGCACCTTGACAATCTATGGTTTACTTGTATGATTTACAAACCCCTTTATCAAGAATCTATAAACGCAGTATTACTTTTGATATTCGTGGATGATAACACCTTGTACCACACGGTTTACTGTACCAGTAGGTGATGGTGTGTCTGGTTTATTTTCTACCTTGAGTGAAGTCAATAGGGCAAAGAGTTGGGCATAAACGATGTAAGGGAAGACACGGTAAATATCATTCAAGACACCGCCACAACCAAGGGCAACTTCTTTGACATTTTCAAGACCAAAGGCTTGATCACTCAAAAGCACAACACGGCGAGCAATCTGATCACCAGCAACTTCACGAACCAAGTCCAAGTCGTACTTGCGAGTGTAGTCTGTTGTTGTACCAAAGAGCAAAACAACTGTATTTTCGTTGATAAGAGATTTTGGACCGTGACGGAAGCCGACTGGACTTTCATACATGGTCGCCACTTGGCCAGCTGTTAATTCCAAAATCTTGAGCTGAGCTTCATGAGCAAGTCCAAAGAAAGGACCAGCGCCTAGATAGATGACACGATTAAAGTCGAGGTCAACAAGCTCTTTGACATCTTCTGCATTATCTAAAACTTTACGAGCAAGACTAGATACAACTTCAAAACGTTCAGCTTTCACAGCAAATTCTGTAGGATCAAAGACCAAGAGAGCTGTCAACATCATTGACGTAAAGCTAGAAGTCATGGCAAATCCAGCGTCATTAGAGGCAGCTGGTTGCAAAAGTAAGAGATTGCGGTCATCTCCATGAGCTTGACGAGCCAATTTACCATCTGCTGCACAAGTAATCGTCACTTGATAAAGCTCATCTACCAAGGCTTTGGCCAAATCAACAGTCGCCACACTTTCAGGCGAGTTCCCACTGCGAGCAAAGGATACAAGGACAGTCGCCACATCTTTTTTCAAATAGGTTTCTGGATTGGCAACGATATCTGTTGTCGCAATGGCATTGAAATTCCATTTGCGTTCATCATAGACTTCCTTAAAGTAAGGTACCAAGGTATCTCCCACATAAGCAGAAGTCCCAGCACCTGTCAAGATAACCTTGATATAATCATGTTTATCAGCAATCCCCTGTAGAAAAGCTGCAATTTCTTCACGTTTTGCTTGATAAGATTCAAAAGCTTCTTTCCATACATCAGGCTGTTGGTAGATTTCACGTGTAGTGATTTCTGCACCCAATTCGAGTAAGTCTTCTTTTGTATAATGTAGCATTGAGTTCCTCTTTTTCTATTAAATATGGGAATGGGAGTAAGCCCCATTCCCATGTATATTCTATATCAGTTGTTCTGACGATGTTCACGTTGTCATATGAATTGAATCAAGTTCCAACTAAAACCTATGGGAAAAAGACCGATTATCGTCGGAGCATCGCTCCATCCTTCTATCGCCTATTTTCCCTGTGATTTTCACGCTGTCACATCGTATACTCAATGAAAATCAAAGA
>NZ_JBBJZX010000090.1:0-7808 GCF_038148935.1 Streptococcus pseudopneumoniae
ATTGCGGCTAGCTTCCTAGTTTGCTCTTTGATTTTCATTGAGTATAAGAAGAAAATTTTAGATTTTTAGTTACGTCATAATGTTTGATTTGTAGATAAAAAAAGAGTATAATAAATTAAGCCCATTTAAAATATGCTACGATATTTTAGGGGGGGGCTTTTTATTTGCCTTCTCAAAACATATTAACAGATAATCATTACAAAAGGAGTGTAGCAATGTTTAAGAATAAAGGCGTACATGCTCGTTCACAAGTGGAAAAATTTACACGTTATAGCATTCGTAAGGTTAGTTTTGGGGTAGCTAGTGTAGCTGTAGCTACAGGATTGTTTTTCTTAGGTGGGGGCAGCGTTCAAGCTAATTCTCCAGTAGTTCCAGCTAGACCAGAAGTAGGTGCTGAAGGAGGAGTACAGGGAGAGAGTGAATCGCTCTCACTTTCAAAAGTGAATGACAATACACTAGCTAGTGAAAGTTCGACAGACTCAGAAATGGAACCGGCGGCATCAGTTCCAGAAGTGCCAGCAACTGTGGAACCACAACCAGAAACAGCAATTGAAGCGCCAGAAGTTACAAAGGTTGATACCGGCAAATTGGGAGTTGCTATTGCTCGTATGGAGACAGCCCTTGGCAAAGCAGGAGTATCTGAAAAGACTGCCGCAACAATCGAAAATGCTAAAGCAGAACTAGCTAAGGCTCAAACCTTCTTCTCAAATGAAAAAGCAACACAAGCAGAAGTAGATAAAGCTACTCGAGAATTAAAAAACAAAGCTTTCGTTATTGAAAGTATGCCAAAAGCAGAAAAGAAAGAAGCAAACAAAAATCAAGATTCGCGTAATGGACAAGCGATTCCTGGTAATGGGGGAAGTGGGTTTAGAGAGGCTACAGGTGCTCAAGAAACTCCGCTTGCAGATGTAGCAAGAGTATCAGATGATGAACTGACAAAAGCTAAACAAGAATTACAAGGTGAAATTACAAAACTTACGGCTAAAATCTCTACTGAGGAAGCAAAGGGAGAGGGTGAGATAGATAAAGAATTTGTTGAACTTTTGAACACGATTAAGACTAAGTCAGAAACTATTTATAACGTAGAAATAGCTAGTCTAACAACTGAAAAAGAAAAGCATGCTGCTCTCCAAAAGCTAAAAGCTCAAAAAGATACTCTTCGTTATTATCAATCAGGTAAAGTTGATTGGGGTGCACCAATCAATAATAATGCTGTTAGATTTGGGAATAATAATGAAACAGGTGTTTTTGCAAATTTAAAGGAAGGTTTTGGTGAACAGAACTTCTCTAGTGCTATTAGTAAACAAAAAGATAGTGGGGATCAACAATTAGGTCCGGATACTAATAGTCCGAATGTTGGTTCAGCTACATATCATTGGAAGGAACTAGAACTTACCAGAGAACAGGCAGCAGATGGCACCAAGCTAAATGGTTGGAAATTAACAAATAATACAGAAAAGGTGACTCTAGTAAAAGGAGAATCCCCTACCAATATCACCCCTAAACCTAACCAAACCTACACTCCGAAATCTGCTAAGCTATATAGCAATAATGATAAAGTAACAGCCACTGGTGGACAAAATAGACCTAATGCAGGTGGTGGTATGTTATCTGGGTTAATTTCTGCAGAGGACATGAAAAAAGTGGGATTAGGAAGGGTTGATAGAGACTATTACTTAGAGTTAGGGAAGAAAGGTAATGGAATTTATCGAGATGTGGATGTTAACCCTAACTCTCTGCTCTTTGTGAATGTTTTACATAATGGAGCTTATGGACCACTTGCTCTACCATCAGAAGGAGAAAATGTTAAATTAACAATAGTAGATGCTTATACTGGTCAAAAACTAACGGAATTGAAGCGTAAAAGTGGAAATTCACAAACGGAGTTTGAGCAAAATCCTGGCAGTGTCGGAAATGGTTGGCGAAATTTACTTCGTGCTGTCCATATCCCAGAGGGAACCACAAAAGTTCGTGTGATTGTTGAAGCAGGAAGTCCAGGACAAACCAACAAAACACTTGGCAATAACCCTATCGAAGATGGTTATATCATTGGAGGTATCGGGATTGCTACAGGTCCAGCCGTTAATATTTCAACTAATATCACTAGTGAAAAGAAATCTGGGAAATATGGGTTTACCGATGATGCTATATATGGTAAAAAACAAACAGGAACAATTGATTTAAACATACGAAACTTAGGTGGAGCGTCTATCACTGGATTCCAAACAAAATATAAAGTAACGATTAAAGTACCGAAAGGTGTTGTACTTGGCTCACTAGGTACGCCAAGTGGTAGGCTAGATTTGAATACTGCCAACGGACAGTCTGCTTGGGAACTAAATAATACATGGACAAGTGATTTTAGATTTGATAAAATTAAGTCAGAGCTAAGTTTTCTTGTTGATTCTTCAAAAAGAGGGATTATAGCTGGAGATAATCGTAAATCAGACTTTATTGTTAAAATTCCATTTGAAACAACAGCAGATTATGTGGGTAGTTCTACCTTTGAAGTTTCAGGTCAAAATGGATTTCCAGGAGATGATAGTTTGGGAAATGTTCTCCATAGATATGGAAATAATGATTCCAATTTTTATGATGTTTCAGAAAATGTCAATGCTCCAAGTCTTAAATATTCAAATGAACCGAACTACAAATATAAAAAGACCTTGTATATCGATTCATTTACTGATGTTGATAAAATCACTGTTCCAGTCGGAACTAGTTTAGATAAGATCAAGGAGCTATCTAAATCAAAAGCGAAAGAAACGATTGAATCAGAAGAATACAAGAGAAAACTGGATGAAACTAATGCTACGGCTACTCTAGATGATCAAGGAATGTCTACGGGAGTTGTTGCTACTGACGTAGCGAAAGAGAATGCCGGTGTTATAAAAGTGCCAGTAGTTCATAGTCGAGATGGAAAAAATTATAAAAATACTGTAGATATAGAAGTAAATGTAGTGAAATCAACTACCAATAAGTTAGTAGTATTCGAAGGAGACAAGATTACTGATGACCAAGTGAAATCTTCTGTTACATCAGCAACAATTAATACTAAAACTGGAGTGGTGAATAATCCTAATGAAGCAGATGTGATTAATACAACAGGAAAAGCTGGGGAAGCAGGACTTAAGATTCCTACAACTATCACACATGAAATAAATGGAACAAACATTAATGAAACTGTTGAAGTACCAGTGACTGTCTTACCAAAAGCAACTGGTGAAGTAGAAGTACACAAAGGAGCCTCAGTAGATAAAGTAAAAGAAGTTGCTAAAACAAAAGCGACAGAAGTAGCAACATCAGCTGATTTCAAAGCTAAATTACCAGAAGGTTTTAAAGATGTAGTGGTTGGTGAGATTACAGAAAAAGTTTTAGCAACAATGACTGCAGAAAAAGGAACAAAAAGAGGGACAGTAAAAGTTCCAGTAACTTACACAGTAGATGGAGTTGAATATACAAAAGATGCTGAAATTACTGTAAACGTTAAAGGTTCTGAAACTAAATCTGTCTACGTTGTAGAAGGTCAAAAACCAGATCCAGCTAAAGTAAAAGAAGCAGTTACACCAGGTAAAGGTGGAACAGTACAAGATCCAACGGATGCGAATTTACCAGATACAACAGGAAAAGTTGGAGCAACAGACGTAGTAGTACCAACTACAGTTAAATATTCAACTGGAGATGAAACTGTAAATGTCCCTGTAACAGTATTACCAAAACCAGAACCAAAAGGCATTACAGTCTTAAACGGTACATCTAACGAGAACTTAATCGATGCGATTCGAGCAAACGTTAATAAAGCAATTACTGGACTAACAAATGTTCCTGATGGTGTAACTCCATTCATAACAGATGACGCTATTGTAACTCCAAAAACTGATCAAAATGGGCAACAAACTCCAGTGTCAGTAACTGTTAAATATAGAGATAAGGCTACTGGAAAAGTTATTGATGATATTTCAGTTGACGTCGACGTTCCTGTAAATGTAGTTGGTTCAACTCCGACATCTAAAGTTGTATTTGAAGGAGATGAAATTACAGCTAAGGATATTACAGATGCTGTTACTCCAGGGGAAAAAGGAACGAAGGGTGAGCCTACAGATTTAGCAAAAGATATTACTGCAAACCCAGGTGTGAAAGAAGTCACAGTTCCGGTTACTTACACAGATCAAAATGGAGCAACTTTAACAGAACCAGTAAAAGTTAAAGTAACAGTTCTTCCAAAACCAACACCACAAGGTATTATCGTTGCCAAAGATAGCGACAAGGAAAAAGCAAAAGAAAAAGCTCTTACCAAAGCGAAAGAAGCTATTGCAGATGGTACATTTAAAGGAAAACTTCCAGCAAATGTTACAAATGTAAGTATTGATGAAAATGTAGAAAATCCAGATTTGTCAGATGATACTGATGTAACTGTTACTGTGAAGTACACTGTTGATAGGGAAGAAAAAACAACCGTTGTTAAAGTTCCAGTAACTGTTGTAGAGGGAGTTCCTCAAATCGTTCCAGTGGATGAAAACAATAAACAACCAAATCCAGAAAACAGTATTGATAAAACAGAATATCCAGATGATTCAACATTTGAATATGATCCAAAAACTCCAGTGAATACCACAATGCCTGGTGATTATACAGTCAATGTCATTGTAAAAGATAAAGAGGGTAATCCTATTGCAGAAGTCCCAGCAACTGTACGTGTTGTAGAAAGCTATCCACAATTTGTGCCAGTAGACAAGGATAAAAAACAACCAGCTGTTGAAGGAAGTATTGATCCTAAAGCCTTCCCTAAAGATACAGAGTTTACTTATGAAACTCCTGTAGATACAACAAGGCCAGGCGAAAAAGATGTGGTAGTTGTAGCGAAGATTGGCGATGAAGTTATTGCAAAAGTCCCAGCAAAAGTGATGGTCGTTGAACCTAAGACACAATACGTAGTAGCAGATCCAAGTAAACCGCAACCAGATGCTTCTAAGAGTATTGATCCAGAACAATACCCAGATGGAATAACATTTGAGTACAAGACACCTGTAGACACAACAACGCCGGGCGAAAAAGATGTGGTTGTTGTTGCGAAAGATGGAGATGATACACTTGTTGAAGTTCCAACAAAAGTGAAAGTTGTACAAGGTTACCCACAAATCGTTCCAGTTGATGAAGGTAAAAAACAACCATCACCTGAAGATAGTATTGATACGGATGATTATCCAAAAGATGCAACATTTGAGTACAAAGAAGAAGTAGATACAACTACACCAGGTGATAAGAAAGTTACTGTTGTTGTGAAACAAGGGGATAAGGTATTAGTTGAAGTACCATCTACAGTACGAGTAGTAGAAAGTTATCCTAAATATGTACCAGTAGATCCAGCTAAGAAACAGCCAGATCCAAAAGAAAACATTAATCCAAATGATTTCCCAACTGGAACAACATTTGAATATAAAGATAACACTCCGGTAGATACAACAACACCAGGTGAGAAACCTGTAACAGTAGTAGCTAAGTTGAATGGACAACCAATTACAGAAATTCCAGCGACAATTGTAGTAGTAGAACCGAAGATACAATATGTGCCAGTTGATAAATCAAACAAACAACCAGATGCATCTAAGAGTATTGATCCTGAACAATATCCAGATGAAATTACATTTGGATATAAGACTCCAGTGGACACAACAACGCCAGGCGAAAAAGATGTAGTCGTTGTTGCCAAAGATGGAGATGACACACTTGTTGAAGTACCAGCTAAGGTTAAAGTAGTAGAAGGAAAAGAACAATTAATTCCTATTAATGCTACAGGTGAAAATCAACCAAAACCGAAAGATAGTATCACACCAAGTGACTATCCAGAAGGGTCAACGTTTGAATACAAAGTTCCAGAAGGACAAACAACTCCATATGATGGAACAACTCCAGGGGATAAACCAGTTACAGTTGTAGTAAAAGATAAAAATGGTAATGTATTAGTAGAAGTTCCAGCAACCATTAAAGTAGTGGAAGCTAAACCAAAACCAATCGAAACCCCAGTGACGAATACACCTTTAACAAAAGAGGATATTTCTAAATATGTTAAAGTTCCTGCAGAAGGCAGGGTAACGAATGTTGAGAACATTCCAGACTTAACAACACCAGGTAAGAAAGATCCAGTTAAAGTAACGGTAGAATTACCAAATAGGAAAGTAATTACAGTGGAAGTCCCAGTGAACGTAACACCAGTGAAGGAAATTGAAACTCCGGTTACGAAGACTCCATTAACATCAGAGGATTACACTAAAGGCATCAAGATTCCTGCAGAAGGCAAGGTAACGAAGGTAGAAAACATTCCAGACTTAACAACACCAGGTAAGAAAGATCCAGTTAAAGTCACTGTGGAATTACCAAATGGCAAAGTAGTTACGGTAGAAGTACCGGTTAATGTAACACCAATCACTCCAATTGAAACACCAGTTACAAAAGATAAATTGACTCCAGAGGATGTATTAAAACAAATTAAAGTACCAGACGGAGCAACAGTTAAGGTAGGAGATCTTCCAGACTTAACAACACCAGGTAAGAAAGATCCAGTAAAAGTAACGATTACATTACCAAATGACAAAGTAGTTACGGTAGAAGTACCAGTGAATGTAACACCTATTGAAGATATTGTTAAAAAACAAGGTGATCCAATTACTGCTGAGGATGTTGAAAAACACATTCCAAAAGGAGTAAAAGTTATCTCAATTGGAGATAAACCTACAACAGATGTTCCAGGTGAAAGACCAAGTATTCCAGTTGTAGTTGAATTGCCAAATGGAATTCGAGTAACGATGAATATCCCAGTAATCGTAACGCCGAAAGTAACACCTGTAGTAGTTTCAGTAGGAACGCCTGTAACGTCAGAAGATGTTAAGAAACATATCGAATTGCCAAAAGGATGGACTGTAACAAAAGTGGGCGAAATTCCAACGACTACAACACCAGGAACAAAACCAGTTGTTTCAGTGGAAATTGAATTACCAGATGGACGTAAGATTACAGTCGACGTACCGGTAATCGTAACACCAACTGTAAGACAAATTGTTGTACCACAAGGAACTCCAATCACACCAGATGATGTAAAAGGTCATATTGATTTACCAAAAGAGCCAGGATGGGAAATTGTAGAAGTAGGAGAAATCCCAACAACAATTCCAGCTGGAGTAAAACCAAGCGTTAAAGTGAAAATTAAAGTTCCAACTGGTGAGATAATTGAAGTAGATGTACCAGTAATCGTAACACCAAAAGTAACGCCTATTGTAGTAGGAGTGGGAACACCAATTACTGAAGAAGATGTTAAGAAGAAAGTAGATCTACCAGAAGGTTGGGAAATTGTAGAAGTAGGAGAAATTCCAACAACTGAAACACCTGGAGTAAAACCAGTGGTTAAAGTGAAAGTAAAATTACCGGATGGTCGTATTATTACAGTCGACGTACCAGTAACAGTAACACCTAAATCACAAAATGGTGGAGGAGTCATTGCTCAAAATGGTGATTCAACAGTTCAAATTGTAACGGAATACCTAGATGAAAATGGTAACAGAATTACTTCAGATAAAGAAGGAAAACACAATCCGATAGAGTTGGAAGGATATGAATATAGTCATTCGACAACGGATGCTAAAGGAAATACCTTACATCACTATAAGAAAGTGACAAATCCAATCGATCAAGAACAACCAGTAGCTCCAGTGCAACCGGAACAACCAACAACTCCAAGCCAACCTGCTGTTCCAACACCAGCTGAACCATCAGTAGCAACTGATTCAGCTACCCAACCAGCAACACCTAAATAC
>NZ_JBBJZX010000091.1:0-7724 GCF_038148935.1 Streptococcus pseudopneumoniae
ATCAATCTCCTTTTAATTTTTACGAACAATAATAGAATTATATCATTTATCATTCACTTTTTCAATATCTTTATTTGATTTATTTAAGAAATTGATGAAATTTCTTTTTTGGTTTCGAATCTGCTTTTCTGCCTGCTTTCTGTTATAATAGTAGACATCTTATCTGAAAAGACACTAGAAAGGTCCCTATGACGAAAAAAATTATTGCAGTTGACCTGGATGGAACCCTGCTCAACTCAGACAGTCAAATTTCTGACTTTACCAAAGAAACCATAAAAAAAGTTGCTGAAAAAGGCCATCAGGTTATTATTACGACAGGTCGCCCTTACCGCATGTCAAAAGATTTCTACCGTGAACTAGGCTTAGACACTCCTATGATTAATTTCAACGGCTCCCTTACTCATTTGCCAGACCAAGTTTGGGACTTTGAAAAGTGTTTGACGGTAGACAAAAAATATCTGCTAGACATGGTTCGACGTTCTGAGGACATTCAAGCCGATTTTATCGCTGGAGAATACCGTAAAAAATTCTACATCACAAATCCCAATGAAGAAATTGCCGATCCTAAACTATTTGGTGTGGAAGCTTTCCAGCCTGAAGATCAATTTCAGCCAGAGTTAGTAACCAAGGATCCTAACTGTATTCTGTTACAGACCAGAGCCAGTGACAAATATGCCTTGGCAAAAGAAATGAACGCCTTCTACCAGCATCAACTGTCTATCAATACCTGGGGAGGTCCGCTCAATATCCTTGAGTGTACCCCAAAAGGTGTCAATAAGGCCTTTGCTTTGGACTACTTGCTCAAGGTAATGAACCGCGACAAAAAAGATTTGATTGCCTTTGGAGATGAACACAATGATACCGAAATGCTCGCTTTTGCTGGGAAGGGCTATGCCATGAAAAATGCCAATCCAGAGCTACTCCCTTATGCCGATGAGCAAATTTCCTTGACCAATGACCAAGACGGAGTTGCCAAAACCCTACAAGACTTATTCTTATAGTCCATACTGATACTCAATGAAAATCAAAGAACAAACTAGGAAGCTAGCCATCGGTTGCTCAAAGCACTGCTTTGAGGTTGTAGATGAAACTGACGAAGTCAATAACCATATATACGGCAAGGCGAAGCTGACGTGGTTTGAAGAGATTTTCGAAGAATATGACCAGCTTGCGAGCTGGTCTTTGTGCTCTTTTCACAGTCTCATCAACCAGTTAATCGATTGTTCTATTTTTTACCCCCAAAACCTTGGAAAAGGCTTTCTTTTGTGATATACTTCACATATAAAAACAAGAGAGCTCGTCACACTCGACTCTGTTGAAACAAAATCAATCCAGTCCCGTTGTCCCTGTTCTCGGTCAATATAAAGGAGGATAGCTATGAAAGCTGTTGTTGTAAATCCAGAAAGCACTGGTGTTGCTGTTGAAGAAAAAGTACTCCGTCCACTTGAAACTGGGGAAGCACTTGTAGAAATTGAATACTGCGGTGTTTGCCACACCGATCTCCACGTTGCTCATGGTGACTTTGGTCAAGTACCAGGACGTGTTCTTGGCCACGAAGGTGTTGGTATCGTTAAAGAAATTGCCCCAGATGTGAAAAGCCTTAAAGTCGGTGACCGCGTCAGCGTTGCTTGGTTCTTTGAAGGATGTGGCACTTGCGAATACTGTACAACTGGTCGCGAAACCCTTTGCCGTACAGTAAAAAATGCTGGTTACTCAGTAGATGGTGGTATGGCTGAACAATGTATCGTAACTGCAGACTATGCTGTCAAAGTTCCTGACGGACTTGATCCAGCCCAAGCCTCTTCTATCACATGTGCTGGTGTAACAACCTATAAAGCTATTAAAGAGGCCAAAGTTGAACCAGGTCAATGGGTTGTTCTTTACGGTGCTGGTGGACTTGGTAACCTAGCTGTTCAATACGCTAAAAAAGTATTCAATGCTCATGTCATCGCAGTTGATATCAATAACGACAAACTTGCCCTTGCAAAAGAAGTAGGCGCTGACATTGTGATTAACGGCCTCGAAGTTGAAGATGTACCTGGACTCATCAAGGAAAAAACTGATGGTGGAGCTCATTCAGCTGTCGTAACTGCTGTGTCTAAAGTTGCCTTCAACCAGGCTGTTGACTCAGTTCGTGCCGGTGGTCGCGTCGTCGCTGTTGGTCTTCCTTCTGAAATGATGGAACTAAGTATCGTAAAAACCGTTCTAGATGGAATCCAAGTCATCGGTTCTCTTGTAGGAACTCGTAAAGATTTGGAAGAAGCCTTCCAATTCGGTGCAGAAGGTTTGGTAGTTCCAGTTGTTCAAAAACGTCCAATAGAAGATGCCGTAGCCATTTTCGACGAAATGGAAAAAGGTCAAATCCAAGGACGTATGGTACTCGACTTCACCCACTAATCTAATAAAAACCTATTTTAAAAGTTGGAATGCGCTTCCAACTTTTTTATATTAAATTTTTAAATAAGGATTCAAAAAAACTTCTCCAAAACTCAATATATCAATATTTTCAGATGTAATCTTTTTAATTATTTTATGATAAATAGTTGATTTTTAGATGAAAACGGTTTATACTTAAAAAGTCTTAAAGTTTTCTTAAATGAAAACTGAAACAACAAAAAGGAGGAATGACAATAATGAGTATCGGAATCATTATTGCGAGCCACGGCGAATTTGCTGCGGGTATTCATCAGTCAGGATCTATGATCTTTGGTGAACAAGAAAAGGTTCAAGTTGTAACCTTTATGCCAAATGAAGGTCCTGATGATCTATACGCTAAGTTTAATAACGCTGTTGCTGCATTTGACGCAGAAGATGAGGTTCTAGTTTTGGCTGACCTTTGGAGTGGATCTCCATTTAACCAAGCTAGTCGCGTGATGGGAGAAAATCCTGAACGTAAGTTTGCCATCATCACAGGACTTAATTTACCGATGTTGATTCAAGCCTATACAGAGCGCCTCATGGACGCTGCTGCAGGTGTAGAAAAAGTCGCTGCGAATATTATTAAAGAAGCCAAAGATGGCATCAAAGCTCTTCCAGAAGAGCTAAACCCAGTTGAGGAAGTAGCAAGCGCTGCAGCTGTTCCAGTTGCCCAAGCTGCTATCCCAGAAGGAACTGTCATCGGAGACGGTAAACTCAAAATCAACCTTGCCCGTCTTGACACACGTCTACTTCACGGTCAGGTTGCAACTGCTTGGACTCCAGATTCAAAAGCAAATCGTATCATCGTTGCTTCAGATACCGTGGCTAAAGACGACCTTCGTAAAGAGCTCATTAAACAAGCAGCTCCAGGTAATGTCAAGGCTAACGTGGTTCCAATTCAAAAACTGATTGAGGTTTCAAAAGATCCACGTTTCGGAGAAACACATGCCCTTATCTTGTTTGAAACACCTCAAGATGCCCTTCGTGCTATCGAAGGTGGCGTGCCAATCAAGACTCTTAACGTTGGTTCTATGGCTCACTCAACAGGTAAAACAATGGTCAACAACGTTTTGTCTATGGACAAAGAAGATGTTGCTACATTTGAAAAAATGCGTGACCTCGATGTTGAATTTGACGTACGTAAAGTACCAAACGACACCAAAAAAGATTTGTTTGACTTGATCAATAAAGCAAACGTACAATAATCGATTTTATGAAAGGATTTTAAAGATGTCTATTATTTCTATGGTTTTAGTAGTCGTTGTAGCCTTCCTAGCAGGTCTTGAAGGTATCCTCGACCAGTTCCAATTCCATCAACCACTTGTAGCTTGTACTCTTATTGGGCTTGTAACAGGTCACTTAGAAGCAGGTATTATACTTGGTGGTTCTCTTCAAATGATTGCCCTTGGTTGGGCTAACATCGGAGCTGCCGTAGCTCCTGACGCTGCTCTTGCTTCTGTTGCTGCTGCCATTATCATGGTTCTTGGTGGCGACTTTACTAAGACAGGTATCGGTGTTGCCCAAGCGGTTGCTATCCCTCTTGCCGTTGCTGGTCTATTCTTAACTATGATCGTCCGTACACTCTCTGTCGGATTGGTTCACACTGCTGATGCTTCTGCTAAAAAAGGTGACTTTAAAGCAGTTGAACGCGCTCACTTTATCGCACTTCTTCTTCAAGGTCTTCGTATTGCAGTCCCTGCAGCACTCCTTCTAATGGTACCAACTGAAACCGTACAAAGTATTCTAAATGCTATGCCTGATTGGCTCAAAGATGGTATGGCTATCGGTGGTGGTATGGTTGTTGCCGTTGGTTACGCCATGGTTATCAACATGATGGCAACTCGTGAAGTATGGCCATTCTTCGCTATCGGTTTCGTGCTTGCTGCCGTATCAGATATTACTCTAATCGGATTTGGTGCTATCGGTGTTGCTATCGCTCTTATCTACCTTCACCTTTCTAAAACTGGTGGAAATGGTGGCGGAGGAGCCGCAACTTCTAACGACCCAATCGGCGATATCCTAGAAGATTACTAAGATAAGAAAGGACTGAAAACATCATGACTGAAAAACTTCAATTAACTAAATCAGATCGTAAAAAAGTTTGGTGGCGTTCAACTTTCTTACAAGGTTCTTGGAACTATGAACGTATGCAAAACTTGGGTTGGGCTTACTCATTAATTCCAGCTCTTAAAAAACTCTACACTAAAAAAGAAGATCAAATCGCTGCTCTTGAACGCCATCTTGAGTTCTTCAACACTCACCCATACGTAGCCGCTCCAATCATGGGGGTTACTCTTGCACTTGAAGAAGAACGTGCTAACGGTGTTGAGATCGATGATGCTGCTATCCAAGGGGTTAAAATCGGTATGATGGGACCTCTTGCTGGTATCGGTGACCCAGTATTCTGGTTTACAGTACGCCCAATCCTTGGATCACTCGGTGCTTCACTTGCCCTTACTGGTAATATCTTAGGTCCACTCCTCTTCTTTGTTGCATGGAACTTGATTCGTATGTCATTCTTGTGGTATACACAAGAGATTGGATACAAGGCTGGATCAGAAATCACTAAAGATATGTCTGGCGGTATCCTTCAAGACATCACTAAAGGTGCTTCTATCCTTGGTATGTTCATTCTTGCTGTCCTTGTTCAACGTTGGGTAAATATTAAATTTGCTTTCGATGTTGCCAAAGTTCAACTAGATGAAAAAGCTTATATCCATTGGGATAAATTGCCAGAAGGATCTAAAGGTATCCAAGAAGCATTCTCACAAGTAGGACAAGGATTGTCTCAAACACCTGAAAAAGTTACTACTTTCCAACAAAACTTGGATATGTTGATCCCTGGACTATCAGGACTACTCCTTACTTTACTTTGCATGTACTTGCTTAAGAAAAAAGTATCTCCAATCACTATTATCCTTGCCCTCTTCGCAGTGGGTATTGTGGCACATGTTCTTCACATCATGTAATCAAGCAACTTAAAAGGAACCAGGTTCTAAAATCTGATTCCTTTTTTCTATGCTTTTATTCAGCCAAGGCTCCCATTGGATCCCATGGTGCAAGTACAATTGGTTCTGCTCCATAGGCAGCTTGTTCTTCTGCTGTCAGCAATTCCTTACGGACAACGATTTGGTAAGTGTATTCGTCCATCCAAGCGTCTGAGGCAACAAAGTAACCATCGGTACCCACCTTGTCTCCCCATGAGTTTTCAACCTTCCACTTGGTTGATTTGCCATTTTCGTCCAAATCAACACCTGTCAAGACCATGGCGTGGGTCATCAAACTTTCGCTGTAATCCAAACGTCCAGCCTTGTCTTGAGTGAGTTTAATGTCCATGCTTGATTCAAAGTCATAAATATCTGTCGCAAGAATTCCAGCTTTGCGGTTGCTGAGCTGGCCGACATCAGAACCAAACCAAACAGTCTCACCTGCTTGCATTTGGGCAATCGCCAATTCTTTCAAGCGCTCCATTGGAACATTGATGTAACGAACTGCACGGCTACCAACCACATTCCCCAACATCTCAACTGTGTAAGATTTTCCGTAAGGTTTATCAGCAGTTGGAGCATTGATAACAGAAACGTAGTCTTCTAAAGGAAGATTGACATATTTCTTGTAAAATTCTTGTGGTGTGATGCCCTTTTCACTTTGGTAGTTGTTATCCTTATCACGATAGGCAAAGTCAAATTTACGTGGTGGAAGTCCTAAAGACATAGCAAGAAAATTAAAGATTTCTTGCAAGAGGTCTTCTTTCTTATCTTGAACAGTCGCTTGGTCTGCGCCAGAAGCAAGCAAGTCACGCAAAATTTGAGCATCTTGACGAAGCAATTTGTTGAGAATGGCATTTAGCTCACGACTGCTACTAGATGAAACGGACTCAGGGTAAACTGACTTAGGCACGACACCGTATTTCTCAAAGAGGGCAACGACCATATCCCACTGTCCACCGTCTTGTTGAGGTGTTTGAAGTAGGAATTTAACCTTACGGCTCGTCAAATCTTGGTCTGCAGTCGCAATCACTTGCTCCAAGAACCAGTTTGATTTCTCATACTTGTCCCAGAAGAAAGTATGAGCCTGTGACAACTCAAAATTCTCCAGTTTGTATTGAGAGATAAGTTTGTGGCGGAATGTGTTAAGAGCTGCAAACATCCAGCAACGACCAGACGCTTTCTGGTTTGTTACCTTGTCCTTGGTCAAATCCAATGAGAAAACAGGTGTGTTGTCTACATGGCTTTGGCGACGTTCTAGGGCTGCAAAAATTCCATTATGGCTAGCAGCATTTTCAATCGCTTGGTATTTTACATTTGCTTCATAGTTAGCAAATAGTTTATCAGTAAATGATTCTTGAATCGCGTTCATAGATTCCTCCTTTTATTCTACAGTCTATTATAACTCTTTTCACAAAGTAAGCAACTGAAAAACATAAAAGGCAAGGATATTCTTCCTCACCTTTTTCTAACATAAACCCAATTAAGCAATACTAGCAAAGAGAGCTTCTAACTCCTCCTTGGTCAAGCGACGCCATTCCCCTCTTTGCAAGTTCTCATCTAAAATCAGAGTTCCCATAGTCAAACGCTGTAGGTCTACTACTTCCTTGCCACAGTAAGCCACCATACGCTTGACCTGATGGAACTTCCCTTCTGCAATGGTCACACGGATTTGGCTTTGATTCTTTTCTGTATCTATGGAAATAATCTCCAGTCTAGCAGGCTGACAGGTAAAATCCTTGAGAGGAATACCCTTAGCAAATGTCTCTACGTCTTCTTGAGTCATAATTCCCTTAACCTGAGCCAGATAAGTCTTGTCCACATGACGCTTAGGTGAAAGAAGAGCATGAGCCAACTGACCATCATTGGTCAGGAGCAGGAGTCCATGCGTATCAATATCCAAGCGCCCTACTGGGAAAACTTCCTTGCTCCGAGCAATATCATCCAGCAAGTCCAGAACAGTTCTGTGCTTGGGATCCTCAGTCGCTGAAATAACTCCTTGGGGCTTGTTCATCATGTAGTAGACAAATTCTTCATACTCTAGCACTTGCCCATCAAAGCGAATCTCATCTATTTCTTCATCAATCTGCAACTTAGCTGATTTTTCTTTTTTACCATTTACCGTCACGCGCCCAGCTTTAAGCAAGTTTTTGACCTCAGTCCGACTCCCCACAGCGCAGGCAACTAAAAATTTATCTAATCTCATAGAACTATTATATCATACTCAAAAGGAGGCTGGTACAATGACCAACCTCCTTTTCGTTTCATACTCTTCAAAAATCTCTTCAAACCGCGTCAACTTCATCTGCAACCTCAAAA
>NZ_JBBJZX010000092.1:0-7555 GCF_038148935.1 Streptococcus pseudopneumoniae
CGCTCAGGAATGGTCTGATAATTTTCATTAAAACGCTTAAAGCGATCGATTGGACCACTTGAAAAAGTCGGCATAAATAGAAGAAAGCGGAGGAATTCCCAGAAGGTAAAATCCTTAATCACTCCATCTCTCAGCTCGATGATAATTCCAACCGAACGAAAGGTCAGGTAAGAAATTCCCAAAAAACCAAGCAAAGACTGCGTTCCATTGATAGCCGGCTGCACCTTGACAAAGATAATCGGAAGCAGGGACAGAAAACTAACTAGGTAGAAGACCCACTTGCCATCCTTGCTTTTTCGATAGTGCTTATAGAAGAGCAGGAGCAATATTTCCCAGCACAGATAAATACTCAAGGCAGCCAATTGATTAGTCTTCCCACCTACCAGCATGGTAACGATAAAGAAGAGACTAACCAATACCTCGTACCAGGCAAAGCGTTTCTTGAAAAAGAGACCGATAAAGATGGGCAAGGTTGCAGCAATCACATAGACAAAATACTGAGGATTGCCATATGGCTCTAAATGAGGAAGCTGTTGAAAGAACTCCATCATCTCTTATTCACCTCGTTAATCAATCCTTTGATGTCAATCTTTCCATTTGGAGTCAGTGGCAAACTGTCTCGGTAAAGGAATTTAGACGGCATCATGTAGGACATCATGATGTCTGTCAAATCTTCCTTAATGGCCTTGGTAATATCGATATCACGCTCAAACTGCTCACGCACACCATCTTTTAAGATGACATAGGCCAACAAATTTTGTACCTTGTGGTCCTTATTATAGCGCGGTACTGCAACAGCAGACTCGATAAAGCGAGACTTATTGAGGTTTTGAGAGACATCTTCTAACTCAATGCGGTAACCGTTGAACTTAATCTGAAAGTCCATGCGTCCGCCGTAGAGAAGCAAGCCTTCATCTGTCATGGTTCCCACATCGCCTGTGTGATAGGCTGGCAGACCTTCAAACTCAAAGAAGGCTTCTGCCGTTTTTTCAGGATTGTTCATATATCCTTTTGAAACAGCTGGTCCAGAGACAATGATTTCTCCCTGTTCGCCATTTGGCAGTTTATTTCCTTCCTCGTCAATGATAAAGGTTGGAGAATCAGCCTTGGTATAGCCGATTGGTAGGCGTTTGAGAGTCGCTAGCATCTCGTCTGTCACAGCAACTGCTGATAAGGCTACTGTCGCTTCTGTTGGACCGTAAGCATTGATAATACGGGCATTTGGGAAACGTTCGCGCAGTTTTTGAGCTGTTTTAACCGTCAATTCTTCGCCATCAAAGTAGAAATGCGTGATACCAGGCATTTTCTCACTATTGAAGTCTTCAGACAACATGGCCATATCTGCAAAAGAAGGCGTTGAAGTCCAGATAGCGATTGGCAATGAAAAGATGGTCGCAAAGAGTTGCTTAAAGTCCTGAGTAATAGCTGAAGGAAGAGCGAAAAGCGTACCACCCAGTGCCAAGGTCGGTGCCCAGTACATGACAGACAGGTCAAAAGAATAAGGTGGCTGAGCCAGCATTTGCGGACGACTTGGCGTCGCAAATTCCTTATCCGTAATCATCCAGTTGGTAAAGCTGAGGAGGTTATCATGGGAAATCTGCACTCCCTTAGGCTTACCAGTCGTACCAGAAGTAAAGATGATGTAGTAGTTATCATCGCCCTTGACTGGATGCGTGATCTCATAGCTAGTCCCTTGGGCAAAGGCTTCTTGAACCTGAGCTAGAGTCATCATCGGTGTAGAAACCTGCTCCAATGGAAATTCTGAAATGGCAATAATCAAACTTGGCTCCGCTACTTCTAAAATAGCCGAAACTCGCTCCAAGGCCGAATGACTATCAATTGGAATGTAGGCATGTCCTGACTTAGTCAAGGCTACAAAAGTTGCCAACATTTCATATTCTTGGCCACCAAAAACGACCACAGGAGACTTCTCAGGCAATCCTAGTTGGTCAATGGCTGCAGCCAAACTATCCGAATCAGCCTTTAAATCGCCATAAGTGTGTTCCCGACCCAAAACATTGTAAACAGGATAGCTAGGCTGTATCTGAGCAAAATGCTCAATGGTTTCAATCATATCTACTATTGGTTTATTTGACACAATAGGAATTCTCCTTCAAGTTAAAATTCATTATAGATAAAGCTTCCTTGACCCTGACCAAGATAGCTAAAGAAGTAAAGCAGCCCTAGAAAGATAAGAAAATACAAGGCTGTCCGACCAAGAAAAAGGTACAATTCTTTTCTCTGTTTCATCAAGAAAAACCATTCATTTCTGTAATTTTTCGCTAAAATAAGAGTGATTCTTACTAGCTTATTTTTCTACCATTGTACCACTTTATATAGTATTTTTTCAATTGTTTACCGTATGTTTTCAATAGATTTCAGCTTATTTTAAGAATTATGCGGTTTTTCTATGTATATTTTAAAAGAAAAGAACCCGAGATTTTCATCTCAAGCTCTTATCAACATAATTATTTTCTAAACTAGAAAAGGGAAAACACAAGAACTGCCAAGGCTGCACCGATAACAGGTCCCACAACAGGAATCCAAGCGTAAGACCAATCTCCGTCTCCCTTGTTTGAAATTGGAAGGATACTGTGCATGATACGAGGTCCAAGGTCACGTGCAGGGTTCAAGGCATAACCTGTTGTCCCACCTAGTGATAGACCGATACCGACAATCAAAGTTCCCACTGCAAAGGTTCCGATACCTGCCTGAAAATCGTAAAGACCCAAAGCAAAGATTGTCAAGACCAAAACAAAGGTTCCAAGGATTTCGCTAATCAAGTTTGATACAGTATCTTTGATAGCTGGTCCTGTGCTGAAAGTAGCCAAAATATTTCCTGCATTTTCTTCTGCCTCATAATGCGGCTTGAATTGCAACCAAACCAAAATCTGACCCAGCATAGCCCCTGCGAACTGGGCTAAGATATAAGGCAAAACGGAAGCCCAAGGCAAACCACCTTTCAAGGCCACACCAATCGTCACAGCTGGGTTTAAATGAGCTGGACTGAGCTTGCCAGATACAAAGACCGCAACTGCAACTGCAATCCCCCAACCCATAGTAATCACAATCCAACCTGAGCTGTTGCTCTTGGTTTTAGGAAGAACCACACCAGCCACAACACCATTTCCTAGAAGAATTAGGATTAGAGTCCCCAAAAATTCTCCAAATAATTCATTCATCATCTTTCTATCTCCATTAAAAAGGGAGAGAGGGTAGACTAGGAGTCCTGCCCTCCACCTCTTTTATTTTTTCTTAATTTTTTAATTCTGCTAAATCGTTATTAGCGAGAGCTGCTTCGACATCAGCACGGTAAGTTGCTTTTTCTTCTTCTGTCCAGTCATAGAATCGTCCCATTTCATTCAAAACTGGCTCAACGATGCTATCCAAACTATCACGCATAAAGAGCATATGGTTGGTACGACGAAGAAGGAAGTCAACTGGGCTAAGAGCCAACTCATTGCGCATTGCATAGTGAAGTGATAAAGTATCTGCCAAGCTGAGTCCTGGTGCTTGTTCCAAACTATGAGCAAGAGCAAAGACCTTCGGTGCATTTGAACCGTAAAGATTTGCTAGGTAATGGGCTTCCTTACTATCCAATCCACGTGACACTCCAAGTTGCGCAAAAGCTTCGATTTCTGAGTCTACATTTGCTGGGTTCAATTCTCCACCTGAAACAGGGTAAGTCTTAGAGTTGATCAGTTTAAAACTACGGTCAAATTCTGCTTTGAGGATGTCAACCACGCGCTCCATAGCTCCTTCAGCCATCTTACGGTAGTCTGTGATTTTACCACCAGCAAGGGTCAAGAGACCATTATCATCTCGGTCCAAGCTAGAGCCACGAGAAACAGCAGATGGGTCCAAATGTTTCTCAGAGGTACTGCTTTCAAGCTTGCTGACAGCAGACTCAACATCTTCACGCGTTTTTTCTTTAGAGAGATAAGATTCAACAGTAGCAATCAAGTTGTTAAAGCTTTCATCACTGATGGTTCCGTTATTTCCTCCATTGTAGTCAGAAGCGCTATTACCTGCGATCAATGGACGAAGACCTGCCCAGCTACTTTCAATGTCAGCAACTGTAATATTCGCTTCTGGGAAGCGGTTGTTGACAATGCCAAGCAGGTAATCTACATCTTCTTGAGTTACTTTTGGATGTTCCAAATCACCTGTGTAGTCTGTATCAGTTGTACCGAAGTAAGTCTTGTTTTCACGTGGGAGAACAAAGACCATACGACCGTCACCCAAGCCTGTGTCAAAGTAAACTGGCTGTGAAACCTTGATCTTGCTTGAATCCACTACCAGGTGAACTCCCTTAGTTGGACGCATTTGTGAGAATTGGGTTCCCTTATTAGATAAATTGCGTACCTTGTCGCTCCAAGGACCTGTCGTGTTGATAACCAGACGAGCTTTGATTTCAAAGACTTGGTCTGTCAAGAGATCACGAGCTACAACACCTGTAATCTTGCCACTTTCATCAAAGAGGAAGCCTTCTGCCTTAACGTGGCTGGCAATGAGGGCACCGTCTTGGTTGGCACGTTTGATGTTTTCAATCACGAGACGCGCATCGTTGTTACGGAAGTCAAGGTAAACCCCACCTCCTACCAAACCTTCTTTCTTCAAGTTTGGCTGGCGTTCCAAGACTTCTTCCTTGCTCAAAACCTTGTTGGCAGCTGGTGTATTGTTGACACCTGCCAAGAGGTCATACAAGTCCATGGCTACTTTCAGACGGAAGAGACTAAAGGTCGCTCCATCCTCATCGTAAACTGGCAAGAGCATTGGGTCTGGTTTTGGAATGTGTGGAGCGATTTGTTGAACCACTGCACGTTCAGAAACTGTATCTGAGACCACTTCTACGTCAAATTGCTTAAGGTAACGAAGTCCTCCGTGAACCAATTTAGTTGAACGGCTAGATGTCCCTTCTGCGAAGTCCTGCATTTCAATCAAACCAGTCTCAAGACCGCTAGCTGCCGCCTGCAAGGCTACACCAGCCCCTGTGATTCCTCCACCGATAATCAAGAGATCCAGGGTTCGTTCCTTCATTTTTTTAATTGATAATTCACGTGTTTTCTTTGAAAATTCCATATTTACACACTTTCTAAATAAATCGCTTTATTCTGCCAGTATTAGTCGTCTACTTCCGCAAAGACTTGCGTTGCTTTCACAGCCTTCTTCCAGCCCTTGTAGAGTTGTTCCTTGCGAGATTCGTTCATAGATGGCTCAAAGAGTTCTCCTGTCTCGTTCAAGAGTTTCAACTCATCCAAGTCCTTCCAATAGCCTACTGACAAACCTGCTAAAAATGCTGCCCCTAGAGCTGTTGTTTCCAAGTTTTTAGCGCGTGCGATGTCGATTCCCAAAATGTCAGCTTGGAACTGCATGAGGAAGTTGTTCATAGCTGCACCACCATCCACCTTCAAGACTTGGATAGCTGTCTGAGCATCCACTTGCATGGTATCGATGATGTCACGCACTTGATAAGCAATAGATTGCAAAGTCGCCTTGATAAAGTCTTCTTTGCTTGTTCCACGAGTCAAGCCAAAGACAGAACCGCGAGCGTTTTGGTTCCAGTATGGAGCACCTAGTCCTGTAAAGGCTGGAACTACATAAACCTCATCATCATTGTGAGAATCACGAGCGTATTTTTCAGATTCTGGTGAATTTTCCACCATGCGAAGACCGTCACGAAGCCATTGAATAGCACTTCCTGCGATGAAGATTGAACCTTCCAAGGCATAGTAAACCTTGCCGTTGATTCCGTAACCAATGGTTGTCAAGAGGTTGTTTTCAGACAACTGCATCTCTTCACCAGTATTCATGATGATGAAAGAGCCTGTTCCATAAGTATTCTTGACCATACCTGGTTCAAAGGCCAACTGTCCAAAGAGGGCTGCCTGTTGGTCACCAGCCATACCTGAGATTGGCACTTGTCCACCATAGAAATGGAATGGGGCTGTCTTACCGTAAATTTCAGAGTTAGAACGAACTTCTGGCAACATAGCCTTAGGAATGTTGAGGATTTCCAGAATCTCATCATCCCATTTGAGTTCTTTAATGTTATAAAGCATGGTACGAGCTGCATTTGAGTAGTCCGTCACGTGAGCCGCACCGTCAGTCAATTTCCAAACCAACCAAGTATCGATGGTACCAAAGAGCAATTCCCCTTTTTCTGCTCGCTCTTGAGCGCCTTCTACATGATCCAAAATCCAACGAACCTTAGTCGCTGAGAAGTAAGCATCGATGATCAAACCAGTCTTTTCATGGAATTTTTCCACATAACCTTGGCTTTTTAGTTGTTCAGCCAAAGGTGCTGTCTGGCGTGACTGCCAAACGATAGCGTTGTAGATAGGAAGCCCTGTTTTCTTATCCCAGACGACAGTTGTTTCACGTTGGTTGGTAATTCCGATTGCTTCGATTTGATTTGGCTTGACACCACTTTCGATGAAAGCACCTGCAATAACTGACTGAACAGAGTTCCAAATTTCATTGGCATTGTGCTCAACCCAACCTGCCTGAGGGAAAATCTGAGTGAACTCTTTTTGACTCGAGCTAACTTTTTCTCCTTTTTTGTTGAAAATAATGGCACGAGAACTTGTAGTTCCCTGGTCAATGGCCATGATGTATTTTTCTTGTGACATGTGCTGTCCTCCTGATAAAGATCTTGAGGATGTTTCCTCTTTACACTTACTAGTATACAAAATAAAGCGCTTTCTTGTTTATCAACTTTTTTTAATTTTTAAAAAAATGTGAGGAGATTGTGTGAATTTCACAAAAAGACCTGGAATAACCAAGCCTTTTAAGTGAATAATAACTGACGAATCGCTACCAAATCCTCCATATCCAAGTCGTTTTTTAAATAATAGACTGGTGTCTGTTCCTTCTTATGAATCGGGTTATTGGTAACCAGCAAATCATAATGCCGAGTTCGGTCATAGGCTTCAATGGTGATAAAACGATTGTATTCCAAATACCGTTTTAAAATGGCTGCCATCCTTGAAAAGACAAGAAAACCAGATGTCAAATCCAAACCAATCCGCATATGCTGGCCACCATTTTCAGCCATATATTCGATCAACTGGAGCCATTCCCAGAGAATTTTCTTATCCAAATCCGTCCCCTGTTGAAAGGCAGGTAGAGCATGAAAAATCTCCTCTGCCGTTTTCCTAAAATCATGTTCCATGAGTAAATATGGATGACGATTCTCTAACTGGTACTTGTAGCGATCCTGTAAAATATAGCCCTTATAGAGATAGACTTGAGCACAAAGCTGGCTGAGTTCATAGGTGACATGGTCCTCTGTATAATCCCCCAATAGTTCCTTCTTCTTCATTTCTTGAATCAATTGCGTCAGCAAATCTACCAACTGCCCTCCAAATCCAAGAATATACTCCATAGTATGAAGAGGAAGAATGCGATGAGATAGGAGGAAAGAGAAGAATATCATCATCTCACCATCTTCAATCCCTAGAGGAAGGTGTTGCCCAGCAAAAAAGGAAGGAGCCTTTCTCAGCAAACGAAGGTAGAAAATATTGTCAAAATACCCTCGCATTTTCTCTTCTAT
>NZ_JBBJZX010000093.1:0-7441 GCF_038148935.1 Streptococcus pseudopneumoniae
TAATTGGAGAATTACTCAAGAGGCTGAAGAGGACGGTTTGCTAAATCGTTAGGTCGGGTAACTGGCGCAAGGGTTCGAATCCCTTATTCTCCGTTTTAATGAGAGTTTATAACTCTCTTTTTTATTTTTAGAGACAATAAAACTTCAGATCTGTAAAACTTAATTGAATTACTAATCTGAAGTTATTTTTATATCGTTTATATTATAATTGTGTTATTTCACTTCCAACTCTTGAGTGAAATTTCTCCGCTATTGAGCCAGATTTCTTTTCCGTTATCACATTGCACCAAAAGTTTTCCACTTTCAGAGATGTCTTTAGCAAGTCCCTTGTAGTCTTTTTGCTCTAGTGTGAAAGTGACTTCTTTTCCAAGAACGAATGACTGTTTTTTATATAGGTATAATAGCTCTTCTGCTGGTGTTTCGAAGAAAGCACGCCATATTTCGATAATTAATTCATTTCTTGTTATTAGAGCTGTAGTTTTAAATAAGCTAGAAGCTTTTTCTTTTAATTCTTGTGGGAAGTCTTTAATAGTAAAGTTGATTCCTACTCCAATAATGATATCTGTGACTAAGCCTGTTTCTACAGATGTCATTGCTTCAGTGAGAATTCCTCCAATTTTATGATTGTTTAGATAGATATCATTGACCCATTTTATGTCGATATCTATTAAAGTTAGGTTCTTAATGGCTTTGTAGATAGCTCCAGCTACAAGTAGTGTGTAGGATGGTAATTTGTCATAGGGGAGATTTGGTTTGAGATGGAGTGTCATATAAATGCCACCTTGTGGTGAGTAGAAGGAACGTTGAAAACGGCCTCGGCCTGCTGTTTGATAGGAAGCTAGATAGAGGGTATTTGCTTCATGGCCTAAATCAATTGCTTCTTTTGCATCTAGTTGTGTTGATTTTGTTTCGGGTTTAAAGCTGACTTTAATTGGAAGATTTTCTTCTAGAAGTTCTGGAAGAATAAGGTCTCCATTCATCAATTTATAGCCTTTGTTTTTGATACTATCAATTTCAATGCCTTCTTGTTCTAGCCGCTTGATGGCTTTCCAAATTGATGTTCGGGTCAGTGATAGTTCTTCTGCAATTTTTTCTCCGCTGATATAATCGGTTTCTTTAGCTAGAATTTGGTAGACGGCTTGGTAGGATTTCATAGTGTTTCCTTTCTCACTAGTTGGTGTTGAGAATATTCTTTTCTTGTTTGACTTGGAGTCTGATTAAAGTATTGTTTATAAGCTTTAGAAAAATGTAGTGGATCTGAAAAACCTACCGAATATGCAATTACCTTGATAGACTCTTGGGTATTTTCGAGAAGTTGTTTAGCTCGGTGCATTCGAACGTAAAGTAGGTATTCTTTGGGTGATAAGGTGTTAAATTCTTTGAATACACTTGATAAGTAGCTTCTGTGAACGGATAGTTCTTTTGCTAAATCTTGAATTGTAAGTGATTGAGGATAGTGGCTATCAATTAATCGTTTGCATTCAAGATAGAGTTGGTGGGTTGATGAAATATTCTTTTTTTTCTGATTGGGAGCAATAGTTCCCAGATGAAACATCAGTTCATGGAGTTGTCCCATGATATGGAGTTGAGCTAATTCATTTGATTTGGTAATCTGAGCGAAGCGGACAATGTCTGAGATGAGTCTTGCAGTAGTCTGGGTATGACAAGTTTCAGATTGGATGAGATAGGATTGATTAGAAATTTGAGAAAGAGCAAAATAATCAGGAGCTTTCCCTCCAGTGATTCCTAACCAGTAGTAGGCCCAAGGCTCTTTACTATCTGCTTGATAAAAGGTTAATTCATCTGGTTTTAATAGAAAGAAATCTCCTTCTTTTAAATCAACAATTTTACCATTGTAATGAAATTTTCCTTGTCCTTTACTAATGTAATGTAGAACGTATGTATCACGAATGGCTGGACCAAAAGAGTAATTAGGTGTGCATTCCTCATATCCATAAAAGCTTAGGGAAAGGTCGATTGTTCCAGTCTGGTATTCTGAAAAAACTAACATGTGCTACCTCCTACCTAACATTTTACCATATTCTTGAGACATTTTTCTATTTCGGAAAGCGATTTCAGATGATAAAATAGAATCATTAAAGTGATGAGGTGAAGTAAATGGGAGTTAGGATAGAGAATAATCTATTTTATGTTGAGAGTAAAAATTTAAGTTTGATTATTGAAAATCGAAATGGGTACTTACTTTTGAAACATTTAGGAAAGACTATTAAGAACTATAAAGGTTCCAATAGTGTTTATGAACGAGACCATGCCTTTTCAGGAAATCCAACGGCTCATAATCGAACCTTTAGTTTAGATACTCAGCGACAGATTTTTGGGCAACATGGCTTAGGAGATTTTAGGAAACCAACTATACAGGTTCAGCAGGATGCAACTGAGGTAACAGATTTTCGTTTTATAGAAGCAAAGATTTTAAAAGGTCAAAATGGTCCACAGGGTTTACCTTCCCCACATAGCATGGATGGTACAGAGACTCTTGCCTTGATTTTAGAAGATTCTAAGGCTCAACTTAGTCTGACTTTATATTATACTGCTTTTGATAATGATGCGACAATTGCTAGCTACAGTAAATTGGAGAATAAGAGTAATCAGGAAGTTATCATCCATAAGGACTTTTCTTTTATGGCTGATGTTCCAGCTGCAGATTACGAAATCGTAACTTTTCAGGGAGCTTATGCTCGTGAAAAGACTGTCAGACGTCAACAGGTAGAACAAGGAATCTTTTCGATTAGTTCGAACCGTGGAGCTTCTGGTCATGCTCAAACACCAGCTCTTCTACTATGTGATCAAGGAGTCACAGAGGATGCTGGGAATGTGTTTGCTATTCAACTAATGTATAGTGGAAACTTTGAAGCTTTTGTTCAAAAGAATCAATTGAATGAAGTTCGGCTGGCTATTGGGATTAATCCGGAAAACTTTTCTTGGAAGTTAGACCCTGAGGAATACTTCGAAACACCGGTAGCTTTAATGACCTATTCAGATAAGGGATTAACTGGTATTAGTCATGAAAGTCAGAATTTTGTACTGAAGCACATTATGCCAAGTAAATTTTCTACAAAAGAACGCCCAATTCTAATCAATAACTGGGAAGCTACTTACTTTGACTTTCAGAGAGAAAAACTGTTAGAGCTAGCTGATGAAGCTAAGAAAGTTGGTATTGAACTTTTTGTATTAGATGATGGGTGGTTTGGTAATCGCTTTGATGATAATCGGGCTTTAGGTGATTGGGTTGTTAATGAGGAAAAACTGGGTGGAAGTCTTGAAAGTCTGATTTCAGCTATCCACGAAAGAGGTTTGCAGTTTGGGCTTTGGTTAGAACCTGAAATGATTTCTGTAGATAGCGATTTGTATCGTAAACATCCTGACTGGGCTATTCAGATTTCAGGATATGAGCATACCTATTCTAGAAATCAATTAGTACTTAATCTTGCCAATCCTCAGGTAGTAGAATACTTGAAAAATGTCTTAGATCAACTCCTATCTTATCATGCGATTGATTACATTAAATGGGATATGAATCGTAATATGACTAACCTGGGGAATGGATCGAACTATCTAGAGACACAGATGCAATCTCATCAGTACATGCTGGGGCTTTACGAACTCGTTTCTTATCTGACAGAGAAGCACAGCCATATTCTCTTTGAGTCCTGCTCTGGTGGCGGTGGACGAAATGATCTTGGTATGATGCGTTATTTCCCACAAGTCTGGGCTAGTGATAATACTGATGCTATTGCACGTTTACCAATTCAATACGGTTCATCCTATCTCTATCCAACCATTTCTATGGGGGCTCATGTTTCAGCAGTACCGAATCATCAGATGAGACGAACGACACCATTAGAAACACGTGGCCATGTAGCAATGATGGGAAATTTGGGCTATGAGCTTGATTTGACAAGTTTATCCGATGAAGAGAAAGCTGAGATTGCTAATCAGGTGAACTTGTATAAAGAATTACGACCAGTAGTTCAGTTAGGACAACAGTATAGACTCATTAACCCTGATACTGAATCCAATGAAGCAGCTCTACAATTTAATTACAAAAATCAAACGATTGTAACCTACGTTCGCGTTTTATCAGTTGTAGAGACCATGGAAACAACTTTAAAGTTAAAAGATTTGGTTGAAGAGGGACTGTATGAATTGCAGGAAAATGGAGTAGTTTACTCAGGTGCAGAACTCATGTATGCAGGTTTAACTGTTATCTTATCTCAAGGAGATTTTTTGAGTAAACAGTATATTTTTAAAAGACTATAATAAAAGTGTATAAATTTATAAAGGAGGCTTTCCAATGAAATGGTATAAAAAAATCGGACTTCTTGCAACTACAGGTTTAGCTTTGTTTGGGCTCGGCGCTTGCTCCAACTATGGTAAATCTGCGGATGGCACAGTGACCATCGAGTATTTCAACCAGAAAAAAGAAATGACCAAAACCTTGGAAGAAATCGCTCGTGATTTTGAGAAGGAAAACCCTAAGATCAAGGTCAAAGTCGTCAATGTACCAAATGCTGGTGAAGTATTGAAGACACGTGTTCTAGCAGGAGATGTGCCTGATGTGGTCAATATTTACCCACAGTCCATCGAACTGCAAGAATGGGCAAAAGCAGGTGTCTTTGAAGATTTGAGCAACAAAGACTACCTGAAACGCGTGAAAAATGGCTACGCTGAAAAATATGCTGTAAACGAAAAAGTTTACAACGTTCCTTTTACAGCTAATGCTTATGGAATTTACTACAACAAAGATAAATTCGAAGAGCTGGGCTTGAAGGTTCCTGAAACCTGGGATGAATTTGAACAGTTAGTCAAAGACATCGTTACTAAAGGACAAACACCATTTGGAATTGCAGGTGCAGATGCTTGGACACTCAATGGTTACAATCAATTAGCCTTTGCGACAGCAACAGGTGGAGGAAAAGAAGCCAATCAATACCTTCGTTATTCTCAACCAAATGCCATTAAATTGTCGGATTCGATTATGAAAGATGACATCAAGGTCATGGACATCCTTCGCATCAATGGCTCTAAGCAAAAGAACTGGGAAGGTGCTGGCTATACCGATGTTATCGGAGCCTTCGCACGTGGGGATGTCCTCATGACACCAAATGGGTCTTGGGCGATCACAGCGATTAATGAACAAAAACCGAACTTTAAGATTGGGACCTTCATGATTCCAGGAAAAGAAAAAGGACAAAGCTTAACCGTTGGTGCGGGAGACTTGGCATGGTCTATCTCAGCCGCCACCAAACATCCAAAAGAAGCCAATGCCTTTGTGGAATATATGACCCGTCCAGAGGTTATGCAAAAATACTACGATGTGGACGGATCTCCAACAGCGATCGAAGGGGTCAAACAAGCAGGAGAAGATTCACCGCTTGCTGGTATGACCGAATATGCCTTTACGGATCGTCACTTGGTCTGGTTGCAACAATACTGGACCAGTGAATCAGACTTCCATACCTTGACCATGAACTATGTCTTGACCGGTGATAAACAAGGCATGGTCAATGATTTGAATGCCTTCTTTAACCCGATGAAAGCGGATGTGGATTAGGAGTAGAGAGACTATGAAAAAAGTATTACAAAAATATTGGGCATGGGCTTTTGTGGTCATCCCTCTCTTGTTACAAGCAATTTTCTTCTATGTGCCGATGTTTCAAGGAGCCTTTTACAGTTTTACTAACTGGACAGGATTGACTTATAACTACAAATTTGTCGGCTTAAACAACTTTAAGCTCCTCTTCATGGATCCAAAATTCATGAATGCGATTGGCTTTACCGCAATCATTACGATTGCCATGGTGGTTGGTGAGATTGCACTCGGGATCTTCATTGCGCGTGTCTTGAACTCTAAAATCAAAGCCCAAACCTTCTTCCGTGCTTGGTTCTTCTTCCCAGCTGTTTTGTCTGGTTTGACAGTGGCTTTGATCTTCAAGCAAGTCTTCAACTACGGTCTTCCAGCGATTGGGCATGCCCTTCATATTGAATTTTTCCAAACCAGTCTTTTAGGGACTAAGTGGGGAGCGATCTTTGCGGCTGTCTTTGTCCTTCTTTGGCAAGGGGTGGCTATGCCCATCATCATCTTCCTAGCTGGTTTGCAATCTATTCCAACTGAGATTACAGAGGCAGCAAGGATTGATGGCGCGACTAGCAAGCAAGTTTTCTGGAACATTGAATTGCCTTACTTGCTACCAAGTGTCTCTATGGTCTTTATCCTATCCCTAAAAGGTGGGCTGACTGCTTTTGACCAAGTCTTTGCCATGACCGGTGGTGGTCCAAACAATGCCACAACTTCACTTGGGCTTTTGGTTTATAACTATGCCTTTAAAAACAACCAATTCGGTTATGCCAATGCCATTGCCGTAATCTTGTTCTTCTTAATTGTAGTGATTTCGATCATCCAATTGAGAGTATCTAAGAAATTTGAAATTTAAGAGGAGAAGCATGATGAAACAAGATGAAAGAAAAGACCTGATTGGCAAATACATTCTATTGATTCTAGGATCGGTTCTGATTTTAGTGCCGCTCCTTGCTACCCTCTTTAGTTCCTTCAAACCCACTAAGGATATTGTAGACAATTTCTTTGGCTTTCCAACCAACTTCACATGGGACAACTTTAGCCGTCTCTTAGCTGATGGGATCGGAGGCTATTATTGGAACTCTGTCGTCATCACTGTCTTGTCTTTACTTGCAGTAATGATCTTTATTCCGATGGCAGCCTACTCCATCGCTCGCAATATGAGTAAAAGAAAAGCCTTTACCATCATGTATATCCTCTTAATCCTCGGAATCTTCGTACCTTTCCAAGTCATCATGATTCCGATTACGGTTATGATGAGTAAACTCGGTTTGGCTAATACCTTTGGTTTGATCTTGCTCTACTTGACCTATGCGATTCCACAGACCCTCTTTCTCTATGTTGGCTATATCAAAATCTCGATCCCAGAAAGTCTGGATGAAGCAGCAGAGATCGATGGGGCTAATAAATTTACAACCTATTTCCGCATCATCTTCCCAATGATGAAACCGATGCATGCGACAACCATGATCATCAATGCCCTTTGGTTCTGGAATGACTTCATGTTGCCACTCCTTGTCTTGAACCGGGATTCAAAAATGTGGACTCTGCCTTTGTTCCAATACAACTACGCAGGCCAATATTTCAACGACTACGGACCAAGCTTTGCCTCATACGTTGTCGGCATTATCAGTATCACCATTGTCTATCTCTTCTTCCAACGCCATATCATCGCAGGAATGAGCAACGGAGCAGTGAAGTAAGAAGAGACTAGAGAAGCTATAATTTCTGACACAGAGGAAGGGTTCAGCTTGTTGATAATTCTATGTAGAAAACAAGAAAGTAGTACTTAGTTTATCACAGTCTATATTTAGTACGAGTTTGATGATAAACAGAGATTTA
>NZ_JBBJZX010000094.1:0-7439 GCF_038148935.1 Streptococcus pseudopneumoniae
TCACGGAGGAAGTCAATGAAGCTGATGCTGCCAAACCAGTCGTAGTTGTTGACCATGACAGCCTTGTTTTCGCCATTTTCAAAATCAAGAAAACGAGAAAGTTGTCCTTGGATAGACTTGACCCAGCCATCTACTGTGTCTTTTGTTTGGAGACTACGTTCAGCATCTTTGAAGGACGGATCTCCGATGAGACCAGTAGCACCGCCAACGAGCGCATAAGGTTTGTGACCTGCTAGTTGCAAGCGACGACTTGTCAAGATTGCGACAAGGTGGCCTAGGTGAAGGCTGTCAGCAGTTGGATCGTAGCCAGTATAATAAGAAACTTGACCTTCTTCTAGGGCTTTACGCAAAGCTTCTTCATCAGTCGTTTGAAAAATCAAACCACGCTCTTTTAGCTCATCAAAAATGTGCATGTGTCTTTTCTCCTTTTTAAAATTATTGTTTCTACCTATTGTATCATAAACTCGGGCAATAGCCTAGCAGAATAGGGAAGAAAGTGGCTATTTTATTGAAAGTTTCCCTTTTATGGTATAATAGATAGAGTGAGGAAATCCATGCAAAATCAATTAAATGAATTAAAACGAAAAATGCTGGAATTTTTCCAGCAAAAACAAAAAAATAAAAAATCAGCTAGACCTGGCAAGAAAGGTTCAAGTACCAAAAAATCTAAAACCTTAGATAAGTCAGCCGTTTTTCCAGCTATTTTACTAAGTATAAAAGCCTTATTTAACTTACTCTTTGTGCTTGGTTTTATAGGAGGAATGTTGGGAGCCGGGATTGCTTTGGGGTACGGAGTGGCCTTATTTGACAAGGTTCGGGTGCCTCAGACAGAAGAATTGGTGAATCAGGTCAAGGACATCTCTTCTATTTCAGAGATTACCTATTCGGACGGGACGGTGATTGCTTCCATAGAGAGTGATTTGTTGCGCACTTCTATCTCATCTGAGCAAATTTCGGAAAATCTGAAGAAGGCTATCATTGCGACGGAAGATGAACACTTTAAAGAACATAAGGGTGTAGTGCCCAAGGCGGTGATTCGTGCGACCTTGGGGAAATTTGTAGGTTTGGGTTCCTCTAGTGGGGGTTCAACCTTGACCCAGCAACTGATTAAACAGCAGGTGGTTGGGGATGCGCCGACCTTGGCTCGTAAGGCGACAGAGATTGTGGATGCTCTTGCCTTGGAACGTGCCATGAATAAGGATGAGATTTTAACGACCTATCTCAATGTGGCTCCCTTTGGCCGAAATAATAAGGGGCAGAATATTGCAGGAGCTCAGCAGGCAGCTGAGGGGATTTTCGGTGTAGATGCCAGTCAGTTGACGGTTCCTCAAGCAGCATTTTTAGCAGGACTTCCACAGAGTCCCATTACCTACTCTCCTTATGAAAATACTGGGGAGTTGAAGAGTGATGAAGACCTAGAAATTGGCTTAAGACGGGCTAAGGCAGTTCTTTACAGTATGTATCGTACAGGTGCCTTAAGCAAAGACGAGTATTCTCAGTACAAGGATTATGACCTTAAACAGGACTTTTTACCATCGGGCACGGTCACAGGAATTTCACGAGACTATTTATACTTTACAACTTTGGCAGAAGCTCAAGAACGTATGTATGACTATCTAGCTCAGAGAGACAATGTCTCCGCTAAGGAGTTGAAAAATGAGGCAACTCAGAAGTTTTATCGTGATTTGGCAGCCAAGGAAATTGAAAATGGTGGTTATAAGATTACTACTACCATAGACCAGAAAATTCATTCTGCCATGCAAAATGCGGTTGCTGATTATGGCTATCTTTTAGACGATGGAACAGGTCGTGTAGAAGTAGGGAATGTCTTGATGGACAACCAAACAGGTGCTATTCTAGGCTTTGTAGGTGGTCGTAATTATCAAGAAAATCAAAATAATCATGCCTTTGATACCAAACGTTCGCCAGCTTCTACTACCAAGCCCTTGCTGGCCTACGGGATTGCTATTGATCAGGGCTTGATGGGAAGCGAAACGATTCTATCTAACTATCCAACAAACTTTGCTAATGGCAATCCGATTATGTATGCTAATAGCAAGGGAACAGGAATGATGACCTTGGGAGAAGCTCTGAACTATTCATGGAATATCCCGGCTTACTGGACCTATCGTATGCTCCGTGAAAAGGGTGTTGATGTCAAGGGTTATATGGAAAAAATGGGTTATGAGATTCCAGAGTACGGTATTGAGAGCCTGCCAATGGGGGGTGGTATTGAAGTCACAGTTGCCCAGCATACTAATGGCTATCAGACCCTAGCAAATAATGGTCTATATCATAAAAAACATGTAATTTCTAAAATTGAAGCAGCAGATGGTAGAGTGGTGTATGAGTATCAGGATAAACCGGTTCAAGTCTATTCAAAAGCTACTGCGACGATTATGCAGGGCTTGCTGCGAGAAGTTCTATCCTCTCGTGTGACAACAACCTTCAAGACGAATCTGACTTCTTTAAATCCTACTCTGGCTAATGCAGATTGGATTGGGAAGACTGGTACAACCAACCAAGACGAAAATATGTGGCTCATGCTTTCGACACCTAGATTAACCCTAGGTGGCTGGATTGGGCATGATGATAATCATTCATTGTCACGTAGAGCAGGTTATTCTAATAACTCTAATTACATGGCTCATCTGGTAAATGCGATTCAGCAAGCCTCCCCAAGCATTTGGGGGAACGAGCGCTTCGCCTTAGATCCTAGTGTCGTAAAATCCGAAGTCTTGAAATCAACAGGTCAAAAACCAGGGAAGGTTTCTGTTGAAGGAAAAGAGGTAGATGTTACAGGTTCGACTGTTACCAGCTATTGGGCTAATAAGGCAGGGGCGCCAGCGACAAGTTATCGCTTTGCTATTGGTGGAAGTGATGCGGATTATCAGAATGCTTGGTCTAGCATCGTGGGGAGTCTACCAACTCCATCAAGCTCCAGCAGTTCAAGTAGTAGTTCTAGCGATAGCAGTAACTCAAGTACTACACGACCTTCTTCTTCAAGGACGAGACGATAAGTTCTATAAACTGTGCTAAATGAAGTGGCTAATCAATGGATTGCCACTTTTTTCTTTTTTCCTTTCGTGTTACAATAAAGGTATGAATCAGTATCAGAAAAAGATTGTTAAAGGAACCATTTATTCGCTCTTATCCGGCTTAATCTGGGGAATTTGTGGAATTTTAGGAGAATATTTCTTTACTCATTATCAAGTGTCCTCTGGCTGGATTACCTCTATGCGTTTGACACTGGCAGGGAGTCTTGTGCTCATTTGGTCTGCAATGCAATTAAAATCGCAAGTGCTAGATATTTGGCGAGATAAGAAAAATTACCTGCCCTTTTTAGCCTATGCTATTTTGGGGATTTTTTCAGTTCAGTATTTTTTCTATCTCTGTGTAGAATACTCAAATGCAGCGACAGCAACTATTTTACAGTTTATCAGTCCTGTCTTTATCCTCTTTTACAATCGCTTGGTTTATCAAAAACGAGCGTCCAAAAGTGCTATTTTTTACGTTTTGGTTGCCATGTTGGGTGTTTGCCTGATGGCGACAAAGGGAGATCTCTCTCAATTATCCATGACGCCACTAGCCCTTATAACAGGTTTGCTGAGTGCCATGGGGGTTATGTTTAATGTTATCTTGCCTCAACCTTTTGCGAAGCGCTATGGTTTTGTACCCACGGTTGGGTGGGGTATGATTTTAGCAGGTTTATTTAGCAATGTTCTCTCACCAGTTTATCAGTTTTCCTTTACTCTTGATATTTGGAGTATCTTGATTTGTCTCATTATCGCTTTCTTTGGGACGGCTTTTGCCTTTTTTATTTCCATGAAGGCTGTTTCCTTGGTTTCTCCTTTGGTGGTTTCCGTTATCAGTGCCAGTGAACCTCTCTCTTCTGCCCTTTTGAGTGTTTTATTTTTAGGATTGGTAGTGGATTGGTCCCTTCTTCTAGCTATGGCGCTGATTATTTTACCCATGATTTTCCTATCGATAGAAGAAGCGAAAGAAAGTAAATAAAAAGTCTTTTCTTAATTCTAAAAATGTGCTATACTAGAATAGTCAATAAAACACGGGGAGATAGTTGTGAAGAGTGTTTTTAGGTTGTATCGGTAGGGGCTTGCTTTTACCGACAGCACGTTTTATCTCACATCCCTAAAAATCATACCTAAAAACAAACAAAAAGGCTTCAAATTTGAGGCCTTTTTTGGTAGAATAGGTATCATTAAAATGAACTAGGAGACGCTTATGACTGCTACAAAAATGAACGCTCAAGAAATTATCCAATTTATCGCCAATGCCGAAAAGAAAACCAGTGTGAAAGTAACATTTGAGGGACAACTCGCAACTGCTGTACCTAGCTCTGTTGTCAAACTAGGGAATGTCCTATTTGGAGACTGGAAAGATGTGGCTCCGCTTCTCGATGGTTTGGTAGAAAATCAAGACTATGTTGTTGAGCAAGATGCTCGTAATTCTGCAGTTCCCTTGCTAGACAAACGTGCTATCAATGCTCGTATTGAGCCGGGTGCTATTATCCGTGACCAGGTTGAAATTGGTGACAGTGCTGTTATCATGATGGGAGCAGTCATCAATATCGGTGCTGAAATTGGTGCAGGAACCATGATTGACATGGGGGCTATCCTTGGTGGCCGTGCTATTGTTGGGAAAAACAGTCACGTTGGTGCAGGTGCCGTTCTTGCAGGTGTGATTGAGCCAGCTAGCGCAGAACCAGTCCGTGTTGGAGATAATGTTCTTATCGGCGCTAATGCAGTGGTCATCGAAGGAGTTCAAATCGGTAGTGGTTCAGTTGTCGCAGCAGGAGCTATTGTTACCCAAGATGTCCCAGAAAACGTAGTAGTAGCAGGTGTTCCAGCTCGTATCATCAAAGAGATTGATGCCCAAACCCAACAAAAAACAGCGCTAGAAGATGCGCTTCGTACCTTATAATTGTAAAAGAAAAATAGAGGCGGAACCCTTCTTCCAGCCTCTTTCTGCTATATAGGAGGACAGATAGATGTTAGATTTGATTCAGACTAGACGAGATTTGCACCAGATTCCAGAGATTGGCTTGGAGGAGTTCAAGACTCATGCTTATTTGCTAGATGTGATTGAGAAATTGACTGCGGGCAAGAAGTTTGTTCAAGTTCGTACTTGGCGGACAGGTATTTTGGTCTATTTGCAGGGAAGTCAGCCAGAGAGGACCATTGGTTGGCGGACAGATATTGATGGTCTGCCTATCGTTGAACAAACAGGATTTCCTTTCGCTTCTCAGCACCAAGGTAGTATGCATGCTTGTGGACATGATTTCCACATGACCATTGCCTTGGGCTGTCTTGAGCGCGCCCTTGAGGAGCAACCAAAGAACAATCTACTCTTCCTATTTCAGCCTGCTGAAGAAAATGAAGCTGGTGGCATGCTCATGTATGAGGATGGCGCTTTTGGAGACTGGTTGCCAGACCAGTTTTATGGCCTCCATGTCCGTCCAGATCTGAAAGTTGGCCAGATTGCGACCAATACTCATACACTTTTTGCAGGGACTTGTGAGGTGAAGATTCGTTTCAAAGGCAAAGGTGGCCACGCAGCCTTTCCGCATGAAGCCAATGACGCTTTGGTGGCGGCTAGTTACTTTGTAACCCAAGTGCAGTCAGTTGTCAGCCGCAATGTCAACCCAATCGAGGGAGCAGTGGTGACCTTTGGCGTTTTTCAGGCTGGAACAACCAACAATGTCATCACAGACACAGCCTTTTTACATGGAACTATTCGTGCCTTAACTCAGGATATGAGCCTCTTGGTGCAAAAGCGGGTCAAAACAGTTGCAGAAGGAGTTGCAGCTGCCTTTGATATGGAAGTTGAAGTGGAACTCAAGCAAGGTGGATACCTACCTGTTGAGAACAATCCAGCCTTGGCGCGTGAACTGATGGATTTCTTTGAAGAAAAAGACGGAATCGAGCTGATTGATATCGAGCCTGCTATGACAGGTGAAGACTTTGGTTATCTTCTTTCAAAGGTTGATGGTGTTATGTTTTGGCTAGGTATCGATAGTCCCTACGCTCTTCATCACCCTCAAATGAGTCCTAAGGAAGAGGCTTTATCTATTGGGGTGGATGCGGTCTCTAGTTTCCTGAAAAAGAAGGCAGCAGAGTAGAGGAATTGTCTATGAAAGCAGAATTACGCAAGCAAGTCTTGCAAGAAATGAAGACTATATCTCAAGAGCAAAAACAGGCTATAGAGCAAGCTTTAACCGAGCGATTGTTACAACACCCCTTTTACCAAGAAGCCAAGGTTATTGCAACCTATCTCTCTTTTCCTCATGAGTTTCAAACGCAGGGATTGATTGAGCAGGCGCTGAAGGATGGCAAGAAGGTTCTGATACCCAAAACCTATCCCAAGGGGCACATGGACTTTGTGGTCTATGATCCGCAGCAGTTGGTAAAAACTTCCTTTGGCTTACTGGAACCACAGGGAGATTTGGAAGTATTGGATGCCTCTAAGATTGATTTGATTCATGTTCCGGGGCTGGCTTTTACGACAAAGGGTTATCGAATTGGCTATGGCGGAGGTTATTATGACCGCTATCTGGAACAGTTTACTGGTCATACTTTGAGTACGGTTTATCATTATCAAGTTCAGGACTTTATCCCTGAAAAGCATGATATTCCTGTTCAGGAGGTTCTGATTGATGAAAGAAATCTTTGATAGGCGTTACCCTGTGACGAGTTTCTTCCTCTTAGTGACGACCTTGGTATTTCTACTAATGTTGGTGACCACAGGAGGAAACTTTTACAGGGCAGATACCCTATTTCGATTTGGAGCTATGTATGGGCCTGTTATTCGGCTCTTTCCCGAGCAGGTTTGGCGTCTCTTCTCTGCTATTTTTGTTCATATTGGGTGGGAGCATTTCATTGTTAATATGCTTTCGCTCTATTATCTTGGTAGGCAAGTAGAGGAGATTTTCGGATCCAAGAAGTTTTGCTTTCTCTATCTCTTATCTGGAATGATGGGTAATCTCTTTGTTTTTGAGTTTAGTCCCAAATCCTTAGCAGCAGGAGCCTCTACTTCTCTTTATGGTCTTTTTGCCGCGATTATCATTCTTCGCTATACTACGCGTAATCCTTATATCCAGCAGTTGGGGCAATCCTATCTGACACTTTTTGTGGTTAACATTATTGGAAGTGTTCTGATTCCAGGAATCAGCCTAGCTGGCCATATCGGAGGTGCAGTTGGTGGAGCATTTCTAGCAATTATCTTCCCAGTTCGAGGCGAAAGACGGATGTATAGCGCTAGTCAGAGATTAGGAGCAGTAGTCTTGTTCGTAGGACTCGCAGTCTTACTTCTCTACAAGGGAATGGGAATGTGACGAGCTTATAATAATAGTTGTGTAATGAAAAAAGATAAGGCATTTTTTGAACCTTATCTTTTTATTTTATACTCAATGAAAATCAAAA
>NZ_JBBJZX010000095.1:0-7405 GCF_038148935.1 Streptococcus pseudopneumoniae
TGAGTACGGCAAGGCGACGTTGACGCAGTTTGAATTTGATTTTCGAAGAGTATTACGTTTAAAAGAACTCATTCTTGCAATTTCAAACAGGCCATCTATCCCTTACAATTCTTCCGGTGAGCTTTGAGTTTTTTCAGAGCCCAACCATAGTGGCTTGACGTGCTACTGACAAAGTAAGAACCTAGACTTGTCCCACCCGTCCACTTATAGACACCTTTGGTAAAGAGTTCGTCATTGCTAAAAACTTCTATCAACTCTAAAACCTCTCTATGTGATTGTTCTAGGAGTCTAGTCGCTTCTTCTAAGGAGGTTTTCTGGTGCTTCTTCCAAAAAGCGACATTCATTTCTCCATAAGTTTTCCAATTATAAGCTTCAGGAAGAAAAGATCTTTCGTGACCTTTTTGATTAGAATGTACCCAGGTCAAAAGTAACTGCTGCCATTCATAAAGATGGATCAAGACATCCCGCAGGTTTTTATCCCTTTTCCAGTGAGCTTCTTTTTTCTTTGGGTCTCTTGAAAAATCAAATGGAGTCTGTAGCTCATCTTCACTTAGTTGGGAGATGAAACGATTGAGCTTTTCATAATTTTCCTTAGAGGATAATACTAATTCCTCTTTCGTTCTCGGTCTAGGCACAGAGTTCTCCCTTCATATTGTTAGTTATTATTAGAAATTTTTTATCCTTTAACTCTCTATAACTTATCCTTTAATTTCTCCACAAAGAGATAGGCTGCTGGACAGGTTAAGGTATTCTTAATCGTCAGATGGTTGATTTGATGGATCTTTTTACGGTCCGTATGGGGAAATTCACGACAGGCCTTTGGACGAACATCATAGATAGAACAGAGATTATCTCCTCCTAAAAATGGGCAAGGCATGGATTTAAAAACCTTGTCCCCATCTTCATCTACTTGCAAAAACTCTGCTTCAAAAGCAGGTAATTTCATTTTAAAATACTTGGCGATACGAGTGATGTCTGCTTCCTTGAAGTCAGGCCCCAATGTCTTGCAACAGTTGGCACAGGCGGTGCAGTCAATCTCCGAAAAGACTTCTTGGTGAATCTGCTGGGCTATCTTGTCTAGGTTTTTAGGAGGTTTTTTCTTTAGATTGGCTAAAACTTTACGGTGCTCCTTCTGCTTTTGCAAGGCCAGCTGGTGATAATACTCAATATCAATTTCTTTAGACATGGTTTCTCTCTTATTCTATTTACTTTCCCCTATTATACCATGCCTCCGGAGCATTTAAAAGTGTACTTTACAAGACTATACTTTTCTAAAATGCGTCAAAAAAACCTTGCAACTAGGTTACAAGGTTAATGACATTAATCGAAGTTAACGTATTCTTTTTGAAGTTCAAGAACTTCTTCCATTGTTGAACACTCTGTAAGGGCACGGTTTGCGTACTCTTCCATCTTAGCAGTATCCAATTTCTTCATCAAGCTACGTGTACGAAGGACAGATGTCGCTGACATAGAGAATTCATCCAAGCCCATTCCGACAAGAAGTGGAACAGCTTTTTGGTCACCAGCCATCTCACCACACATACCAGCCCATTTACCTTCAGCGTGAGCTGCCTTGATAACGTTGTTGATCAAGCGAAGGATTGATGGGTTATATGGTTGGTAAAGGTATGAAACTTGTTCGTTCATACGGTCTGCCGCCATTGAGTATTGGATCAAGTCGTTTGTACCAATTGACATGAAGTCTACTTCTTTTGCAAATTGGTCTGCAAGCATGGCTGCTGCAGGAATTTCAATCATGATACCAACTTGGATGTCATCCGCAACTGCAACACCTTCAGCAAGAAGGTTTGCTTTTTCTTCTTCATAAACTGCTTTAGCTGCACGGAATTCTTTCAAAAGGGCAACCATTGGGAACATGATACGCAATTGACCATGAACAGAAGCACGAAGAAGGGCACGGATTTGTGTACGGAACATTGCATCTCCAGTTTCAGAAATAGAGATACGAAGGGCACGGAATCCAAGGAATGGGTTCATTTCATGTGGCATATCGAAGTAAGGAAGTTCCTTATCTCCACCAATATCCATTGTACGAACAACCACTGGTTTACCATTCATTCCCTCAAGAACAGCCTTGTATGCTTCATACTGCTCATCTTCTGTTGGGAAATCTTGAGAATCCATGTACAAGAACTCTGTACGGTAAAGTCCAACAGCTTCTGCACCGTTGTTGTTAACACCTTCAACGTCTTTTGGAGTACCGATGTTAGCAGCCAACTCGAAGTGTTTACCGTCAGCAGTCACTGTTTGAGCATCTTTCAAAAGTGCCCATTCAGCTTTTTGTTTAGCATAAGCTTCACCAGCTGCTTTAAATTCTGCCGCTTGTTCATCTGTTGGGTTGATAATCACTTCACCAGTAATTCCGTTAACGGCAAGGATATCACCGTCTTTGACGATTTCAGTGATGTTATTTGTTCCCAATACAGCTGCAATTTCAAGTGTACGTGCCATGATAGCTGAGTGGCTTGTACGTCCACCGATGTTTGTTACAAAAGCTTTTACAAAGTTTTTTTCCAATTGAGCTGTATCAGATGGTGTCAAGTCATGAGCAATCACGATTACTTCTTCATTGATAGAAGCTGGATTTGGCAATTTCTTACCAAGAAGGTTTGCCAATACACGTTTTGTCACGTCGCGGATATCCGCTGCACGTTCTTGCATGTATGGGTTGTCTTCCATGCCTTCAAAGATAGTGATGAACATATCAGTCACTTCTTTAAGACCTGCTTCTGCATTGACTTTCTTAGCACGAATTGTTTCTTTAATCTGACCAATCAATTCTGGGTCAGAAAGAACCATCAAATGAGCGTCAAAAACTTGAGCCGCTTCTTCACCAAGCGTACCTACAGCTTTCTCGCGGATAAGAGAAAGCTCGTTTTGAGAAGCTTCAAGAGCAACATCCAAACGAGCCTCTTCTGCGTTTGTATCTTCGACTGAAATAGTCTCGAATGACAAATCCGGTTGAACGAGTAGATATGCTTTTGCAACTGCAACACCGTCAGATGCTGCGATTCCTTTAAGCATTTCTGTCATTTCCCTTATGCCAATCCTTCTTTTTCCATTGTTTCTGAGATTGCAGCGATAGCGTCATCTGCATCTGCACCTTCAGCTGAGATAGTTACATCAGCACCTTGGCCAACACCAAGACTCATAACACCCATAATTGATTTAAGGTTAACTGATTTACCTTTGTACTCAAGAGTGATATCTGAAGCAAATTTGCTAGCAGTTTGTACCAACAATGTTGCTGGACGTGCGTGAATACCTGTTTCTGCCACTACGTGGAAATCTTTAGAAGCCATAGTTTGACTCTCCTTTTGTTCTTTCTTTTTTGAGTTATATGTGATAACCCTTACAATTTGGTATTATATCATCTTCTAGGATTTTTTTCAAGCATTTTCTGGATTTTCCTTCAATTTCCTTTCAGATAACTTGCTGAAAATCTTCTATCCTAGATAACAAAACACAGGATATAGTTTCTTTAAAAACGATTTATAGGATAATCATTGCTGTTTTATAAAGCAAACACTACATATTGTGTTTTGTGAGCTTGAGTAGAAAAACTGACCACTATATTTAGTTCAAATCATTGACAAATTTTTATTTTCTGATATACTAGGATAGAATTAAATTTTAAAGAGGAGTTACACAATGGTAACCGTTTATTCTAAAAACAATTGTGTCCAATGTAAAATGACCAAGCGTTTCTTGGACAGTAATAACGTTGAATATAAAGAAATCAATCTTGATGAGCAGCCTGAGTACATCGATCAAGTCAAAGAACTCGGTTTTAGCGCAGCTCCTATTATTCAAACACCAACTGAAGTCTTTTCAGGTTTCCAACCAGGAAAACTGAAACAATTAGCATAATCTTAGTACATCATCCAGAAGAAACTGCTTCTAGGGCTAACTTAGAAGCCTTTCTTTTGTAATTAGATAAGGGAAATTTTATGGGATTAAAACATCTTGAGGACGTGACTTACTTCCGTCTCAATAACGAAATCAACCGTCCTGTCAATGGACAAATCATGCTTCATAAAGATAAGGAAGCCTTGGACGCCTTCTTTAAAGAAAATGTCGTTCCAAACACTATGGTTTTTGATTCAATTAAAGATAAAATCAACTACCTCATTGAACATAACTACATCGAAACAGCCTTTATCAAGAAATACCGTCCAGAGTTCTTGGAAGAATTGTCGCAATTTATTAAAGAACAAAACTTCCAATTCAAGTCTTTCATGGCAGCTTATAAGTTTTACAATCAATATGCTTTGAAAACTAACGACGGTGAATACTATCTTGAAAGTATGGAAGACCGTGTCTTCTTTAACGCCCTTTATTTCGCTGATGGGAATGAAGCTGTTGCAATCGATATTGCCAATGAAATCATCCACCAACGCTACCAACCTGCTACTCCTTCTTTCCTCAATGCTGGACGTGCTCGTCGTGGAGAGTTGGTATCATGTTTCCTGATTCAGGTAACTGATGATATGAACTCTATCGGACGTTCTATCAACTCAGCTCTTCAACTTTCACGTATTGGTGGTGGTGTGGGAATTACCCTCAGCAACCTTCGTGAAGCAGGGGCACCTATCAAGGGGTATGAAGGAGCAGCTTCTGGCGTCGTACCAGTCATGAAACTTTTCGAAGATAGCTTCTCTTACTCAAACCAATTGGGTCAACGTCAAGGTGCTGGTGTTGTCTACCTCAATGTCTTTCACCCAGATATCATCGCCTTCCTTTCAACTAAGAAAGAAAATGCCGATGAAAAAGTTCGTGTTAAGACCCTTTCACTTGGTGTTGTAGTACCCGATAAATTCTACGAATTGGCGCGTAAAAATGAAGAAATGTACCTCTTCAGCCCTTACTCTGTAGAAAAAGAATACAATGTGCCATTCAACTACATCGACATTACTGAAAAATACGATGAATTGGTCGCAAATCCAAATATTCGCAAGACAAAAATCAAGGCGCGTGATTTGGAAACTGAAATCTCTAAATTGCAACAAGAGTCTGGCTACCCTTATGTCGTCAACATCGATACTGCTAACCGTGCAAATCCTGTTGATGGAAAGATTATCATGAGTAACTTGTGTTCTGAGATTCTTCAAGTCCAAGAACCAAGCTTGATCAACGATGCTCAAGAATTCCTTCAAATGGGGACGGATGTTTCATGTAACCTTGGTTCAACCAACGTGGTCAACATGATGACTTCACCTGACTTTGGTCGCTCAATCCGTGCTATGGTTCGTGCTTTAACTTTCGTTACAGATAGTTCACACATCGTAGCTGTACCAACTATTGACCATGGAAATAGCCAAGCTCATACCTTTGGTCTTGGTGCCATGGGACTTCACAGCTACCTTGCACAACAACTGATTGAATATGGATCGCCTGAGTCTGTTGAATTTACAAGCATCTACTTTATGCTTATGAACTACTGGACTTTGATTGAGTCAAACAATATTGCTCGTGAACGTGGTATTACCTTCCACAACTTTGAAAAATCAGACTATGCTAAGGGAAGCTACTTTGATAAGTATATAACTGGCGAGTTTGTTCCAAAATCAGACCGTGTTAAAGAACTCTTCAAAGATGTCTTTATCCCAAGTGCTGCTGACTGGGCTGAACTTCGCGACAAGGTTCAAGCAGATGGTCTTTACCACCAAAACCGCCTTGCTGTAGCGCCAAATGGTTCTATCAGTTACATCAATGACGTCTCTGCTTCTATCCACCCGATTACGCAACGTATCGAAGAACGCCAAGAAAAGAAAATCGGTAAAATCTACTATCCTGCTGCTGGCTTGTCAACAGAAACCATTCCTTACTACACTTCTGCCTACGACATGGATATGCGTAAGGTGATTGATGTTTACGCTGCTGCAACTGAACACGTGGATCAAGGACTTTCACTCACTCTCTTTATGCGTAGTGACATTCCAAAAGGTCTTTACGAATGGAAGAAAGAAAATAAACAAACGACACGTGACTTGTCTATCCTTCGTAACTATGCCTTTAACAAGGGTATCAAGTCTATCTACTACGTCCGTACCTTTACAGACGATGGTGGAGAAGTCGGTGCCAACCAATGTGAAAGCTGTGTGATTTAGTTTCTAGCATAGAAACACTATTTTTCCCTAAGCAGCACTGATAAAATCAAATCTACTATGTCATAACATAATTTATGTAACATTTTAAAAGTCGGGCTTCCGACTTTTTGTGCGATACTCCTATAGAATTATGGTGAAATAGAAATAATTGTGAGTTCGCAATACTAAACACAGAAAGAGATTTCAAATGGAAACTTACTACAAAGCCATTAACTGGAATGCCATCGAAGATGTCATCGATAAATCAACTTGGGAAAAGTTGACAGAGCAATTCTGGCTCGATACACGTATTCCCTTGTCAAATGACTTGGATGACTGGAGAAAACTATCTAACAAAGAGAAAGACTTGGTCGGAAAAGTTTTTGGTGGTTTAACCCTTCTTGATACCATGCAATCTGAAACAGGGGTTCAAGCCCTTCGCGCAGACATCCGTACACCACATGAAGAAGCTGTTTTCAATAACATCCAATTTATGGAATCTGTCCATGCTAAATCTTATTCATCAATCTTTTCTACCTTGAATACCAAGGCTGAGATTGAAGAAATTTTCGAATGGACCAATACCAATCCTTATCTGCAAAAGAAGGCTGAGATTGTCAACGAAATCTACCTAAACGGTAGCCCACTTGAAAAGAAAGTTGCCAGTGTCTTCCTCGAAACCTTCCTCTTCTACTCTGGTTTCTTCACTCCCCTCTACTATCTTGGTAACAACAAACTTGCCAACGTTGCGGAAATCATCAAATTGATTATTCGTGACGAGTCTGTTCACGGAACCTACATTGGTTATAAATTCCAACTTGGTTTCAATGAATTACCTGAAGAAGAGCAAGAAAAACTCAAAGAATGGATGTACGACCTGCTCTATACTCTTTATGAAAATGAAGAAGGCTATACAGAAAGTCTTTATGACGGTGTTGGTTGGACGGAAGAAGTCAAAACCTTCCTTCGCTACAATGCTAACAAGGCTCTCATGAACCTGGGACAAGATCCACTCTTCCCAGATTCAGCAGATGATGTCAATCCAATCGTTATGAACGGTATTTCAACAGGAACTTCCAACCACGACTTCTTCTCTCAAGTCGGAAATGGTTACCTCCTTGGTGAAGTTGAAGCCATGCAAGATGATGACTACAACTACGGTTTGGACTAATACTCAATGAAAATCAAATTCAAACCACGTCAGCTTCACCTTGCCGTAGATATGCTCACTGACTTCGTCAGTCTTATCTACAACCTCAAAACTGTGTTTTGAGCAACCTACGGCTAGCTTCCTA
>NZ_JBBJZX010000096.1:0-7400 GCF_038148935.1 Streptococcus pseudopneumoniae
AAACCTGGTTCTACTATTGTTGAAGCAACAAGTGGAAACACTGGTATTGGACTTTCATGGGTAGGTGCTGCTAAAGGGTATAAAGTCGTCATCGTTATGCCTGAAACTATGAGTGTAGAACGACGTAAGATCATCCAAGCCTATGGTGCTGAACTCGTCCTTACGCCTGGTAGCGAAGGAATGAAGGGTGCTATTGCCAAAGCTCAAGAAATCGCTGCTGAACGTGATGGTTTCCTTCCTCTTCAATTTGACAACCCAGCAAATCCAGAGGTACACGAAAGAACAACAGGAGCTGAAATACTAGCTGCTTTCGGTAAAGATGGACTAGATGCCTTTGTTGCTGGAGTGGGTACCGGTGGAACAATTTCTGGTGTTTCTCATGCACTCAAATCAGCAAATTCAAGTATTCAAGTTTTTGCAGTAGAAGCAGATGAATCTGCTATTCTATCTGGTGAAAAACCTGGTCCTCACAAAATTCAAGGTATCTCAGCTGGATTTATTCCTGATACACTTGATACAAACGCCTATGATGGTATTGTTCGTGTAACATCAGATGATGCTCTTGCACTCGGACGTGAAATTGGTGGAAAAGAAGGCTTCCTTGTAGGGATTTCTTCAGCTGCAGCTATCTACGGAGCCATCGAGGTTGCCAAAAAATTAGGTACAGGTAAAAAGGTCCTTGCTCTAGCACCAGATAACGGTGAACGTTATCTCTCTACAGCACTCTATGAATTTGAAGTTTAGTCTCCTAAATACAATTGGCCCTTATTATAGGGCTTTTTATTTTTACCTTGAAAATAGGAAGTTCTCCCTATAAGGATCGACTGCATAGAAAAAAGGAAGCAAATTTACTTCCTTTCTATAATTAGTTATTCAAGGCTGCTGCCATTGTAGCTGCAACTTCAGCTTCAAAGTCGTTTGCAGCTTTCTCAATACCTTCACCAACTTCAAAGCGAGCGAACTCAACTACTGAAGCGTTAACTGATTCAAGATATGCTTCAACTGTCTTGCTGTCATCCATGATGTAAACTTGTGCAAGAAGTGTGTAAGCTTGGTCAACTTTAGTATTGTCAAGCATGAAGCGATCCATTTTACCTGGGATGATTTTGTCCCAGATTTTTTCTGGTTTGCCTTCTGCAGCCAATTCAGCTTTGATGTCAGCTTCAGCTTGAGCAATAACATCATCAGTCAATTGTGCTTTTGATCCATATTTCAAGTGTGGAAGAGCTGGTTTGTTAACCATTGCACGGCTTTCGTTATCTTGGTCGATAACGTGGTTCAATTGTGCCAACTCATCTTTAACGAATTGTTCATCTAATTCTTTGTAAGAAAGAACTGTTGGTTTCATCGCTGCGATGTGCATTGACAATTGTTTAGCAAGTGCTTCGTCTCCACCTTCGATTACAGAGATAACACCGATACGTCCACCGTTGTGTTGGTAGGCTCCGAAGTGTTGTGCATCTGTTTTTTCAATCAAAGCAAAGCGACGGAATGAGATTTTTTCTCCGATAGTCGCTGTTGCAGATACGTATGCAGCTTCAAGAGTTTCACCTGAAGGCATTGTCAAAGCAAGAGCTTCTTCGTTATTAGCTGGTTTTCCTTCAACGATTGCTTTAGCTGTTGCGTTTACCAACTCAACAAATTGAGCGTTTTTCGCAACGAAGTCAGTTTCAGCATTTACTTCAACAACTGCTGCAATGTTACCGTCAACATAAACACCAGTCAAACCTTCTGCAGCAACACGGTCAGCTTTCTTAGCTGCTTTTGCCATACCTTTTTCGCGAAGCAATTCAATCGCTTTTTCGATATCGCCTTCCACTTCAACCAATGCTTTTTTAGCGTCCATAACACCAGCACCAGATTTTTCACGCAACTCTTTAACAAGTTTAGCTGTAATTTCTGCCATTTTGATTCTCCTATATTTTTTAAAAATAGGAGAGCCGGGCTAAGCCCCGCCCTCCTAGGTAATTACTATTTATTATGAATTAAGCGTTGTCGCCTTCTACAACTTCAACGATTTCTTCAATTGAATCTGCTTGAGTTTCTGAAGCTGCAAATTCTGCTTCAACTGCTACTGCATCCTCACCTTGACGTCCTTCGATGATAGCGTCAGCCAATTTAGCTGTGATCAATTTAACAGCTCGGATAGCATCATCGTTAGCTGGGATGATTACATCGATATCATCTGGATCAGTGTTTGTGTCAACCATCGCTACAACTGGGATTCCCAATTTTTTAGCTTCTTTAACAGCGATTTGCTCTTTATGTGGGTCAACTACGTACATCACATCTGGGATACGAGGCATATCTTCGATACCACCCAAGAATTTTTCAAGACGTGCACGTTGTTTGTTAAGAAGTGCAACTTCTTTCTTAGGAAGAACTTCGAAAGTTCCATCTTCTTCCATACGTTTGATTTCTTTCAAACGAGCGATACGTTTTTGGATTGTTCCCCAGTTTGTAAGAGTTCCACCCAACCAACGATGGTTGATGAAGTATTGACCTGAACGTACTGCTTCTTCAGCAACTGCATCAGCTGCTTGTTTCTTAGTACCAACGAACAATACAACTGCATCGTTAGCTGCCGCATCACGCATGAAGTCGTATGCTTGGTCAGCGTATTTTACAGTTTGTTGCAAGTCGATAACGTGGATTCCGTTACGCTCTGTAAAGATGTATTTAGCCATCTTAGGGTTCCAGCGACGAGTTTGGTGACCAAAGTGTACACCAGCCTCAAGAAGTTGTTTCATTGAAATTACTGCCATGAGTATTTCTCCTTTTTGTTTTTTTCCTCTTCTTGACTTCAACTCGCAAAACGACCCAAGGGCAACTGCTTCACAATTCATCAAGAATGATTATTATCGTTCACACGACAATTTTTATTCTACCATACTTTTTCGATATTTTCAAGCTATTTTGATGGGATTTTTAATAGTTATTGTCCCTGGTAAAAACTGAAAAAGAGGGCTCTATTCGAGTCCCTCTGTAATTAGTCTGCATAAATATATGTCACAAAACCTTCAGAAGTCGTTGTTGGATTAAACCATCCACGGTGGTTTCCAAGTGTGCGATTACCTGCATAGTTTGATTCTGATACTTGAATACGTGTTGTTGATTCAACAGCTGTAACAACCGCTACGTGTCCATATCCACCATCGTTCCAACATGCAATTGCTCCAACTTGAGGGGTTGAACCTGTACGGAAACCTGCTGCTGCTGCACTTGTGGCCCACTGTGCTCCATTACCCCAATAGTCTCCAGCCCAAGGTGCTAATGTTTTAACTCCCCAGGTACATTCTCCAATTGGATAAGTTGAGGCATCCGTGTTATATGTTGGACGTACTTTAGCCTGAACAGGTGCTACTACAGATTCAGATACTGCTTGTACCTGTGCTGTTAGGTTTGTATTACCTGAAGCAAGTACTGATTGTTGTTGGCTAGCTTGTTTTTCTTTATAAGCTGCTTCTGCTGCCGCAGCTGCACGTGCCTCTGCCTCAGCTGCTGCTTTTTGTTCCAATAGACTTGCTTTTTCCCCTTCAGCTGTCGCTTTCTCAGCAGCAAGACTCAATTCAGCAGCTTTTAGTTCTGCCTGTTTAGTAGTCAATGCTTGAGCATCATCTGCCAATTTTTGTTGATTGGCAATTACAGTATTGATTGCTTCATTGTTTGCTACTTGTTTTTCAGAAATAGCTTTTTTATCTGCCTTTTGTTGTTCCAACATTTTGTTGTTGGCAGATACGATTTCACTCATTGCAGCAACACGTGAAATAGCTTCTGTAATTGATTTTGAGTTTACAATGGTATTGATATAGCTAGTTGCGGCTCCATTTGTTTGAGCACTACGAGCTTGTTTTTCCAAAGATTGGTTACGAGAAACAATGTTTTTAGAAAGTTCTGTAATCTCACCCTCGAGTTTCTTAGATTCTGCTTGTAATCTATCATTTTCAGATTGCAAGTTAGATTGCTCTGCTTGAATAGCAGATACTTGCTCCTGAATTTGATCAACTTGTTTTTGTGCTTCTTCTTGTTGTGCTGTTAAGTTACTAATTTTATTATCTTGAGCAGCAATTTTGTCATCAGTCGTTTCTGCATGGGCAGTCGTCAATACTGCTGCCTGGGAAACCATTACTGTACTTAATAAAAGCGAGGCTAAGATTTTTTTCTTCATGGTTAATAAATACTCCTTCTGTTTAAGACAATACTAGTATACCAAAAAAAACTCCAATAAATATTACGCCTTTGTTACATTTATATGTCGTTCTTATAGATAATATTTTTCAAAAATAAATTGAAAAACAATAATCCATAAAAAATTTAAAATCATCGTCGGTACCAAGCTATAGACTATAAAAATCGACATGTTATCCACTGTCAGCCCTACCATAAAAGCCAAAAGATAACTACCCATTTCAAACAGGAAGGTCAGGACAATCATAGAGAGCATTCGTGTCCAACGATTCAACAAAATAACACTATTCAATTTATGAAGAAAGGCTCCCAATAAGATAAATAAGAGAGTTGCAATCCCTATTAGATGGAAAAAGTAAACATCGTAAACCAAGCCTATCACAAAACAATAGACTAGGTAGAGATACTCTGATACTTCTATCGTCTCAAACAAGAGAAATAGAAACAGAAAATGACTAGCTAAATGTACATGGGGGAAAAATGAGCCCAGAAGCTGGCTAATATGGGCGTCAATTAGAACAAAGAAAGGGAGCAATAAAAACACTCCAACCCGCTTCAACTGTCTCATTATGAATTCCCCACTAATTCTATCACATCCACATTATGAGTATCTGCACTCAATTTAACAGTTACTTCTCGTGTCAAATAGTCTGTACTATGCGTTGTGGCAACCACTTCACCAACAGGAATATCCGTAACGTTAAAGTTTCCTAATCCACCCGTTGTCACCTTATCGCCTGTACTAATATCGCTATTACTATTTAATTGACTAATTTTAAGAACTTCATTTTCCTTGTCGTAGCCAACAATAATTCCATAAATTGTAGTAGTGCCGTGTTGAATTTTAACAGAAATCTTATCAGTATTTTCCGTATTTGTCAGAAGGTTGACCATAGTAGAGTTGTCCTCCACTTTTGAAACACTCCCAATCAAGCCACCATTTGCAATAGCTAACATGTTCTCAGAAGCACCTTTTGATTTCCCTGCATCTAAGGTCAACTCCTGCTTCCAAGATACCGGAGAACGCATAATAACATCTGCTGCTAAAGTCTTTGTGGCTTGCAATTTAGACTTCATATCAAGCAATTGACGCAGTTGTTCATTTTCCGTCTTTAAACTTTCCGCCTCATTTGATTTGACTTCTAACTGGTAAATCTGTTTCTTCAAACTTTCATTTTCATTATATGTTCGTGTCAAATGAGCCAAATCTGATTTGACAGAATCAAACCACTGAAAAGGTTTTTGTACAACCCTATCAACCAATGAGATTCCATCTCCTAATTTTGTCACAATTGTACTTGAATAAGTCGTCGCTAAGAGAGCTGATACAAGCAGAACAGTGACAAAAACAATAATGACATATTTTGATTTTTTAAAACGGTTCATATCCCTACCTTTATATCAAGAACTGTTACAGTAACTTTTTTATCAATTCCTGAAAGCTACTAAGATTTTAAGAAAAATAAGCAACAACCAAGTACGATAATAACAAGAATAGTCAGCGTATCCTTTCGAGTCCATTCCAATTGTCGGTATTGACTTCTACCTTTTCCTCCCTGATAACCACGCGCTTCCATGGCGATAGCCAAGGAATCTGCACGTTTTAAACTTGTCGCAAAAAGAGGAATCAAAATGGGAATCATAGCCTTTACTTTTTGAACGATGCTTCCTTCACCAAAATCCACTCCACGCGCTTTCTGTGCATTCATAATCCGCGTCGTATCGTCCATTAAGGTTGGGACAAAACGCAAACTCATGGACAGCATCAAACCGATTTCATGAACTGGAACTTTCACACGCTTTAAAGGCGCTAACAAAGCTTCGACAGCTGATGCCAAACTTAAGGGCATGGTTGTTAAGGTTAACAAAGTTGAAAAGAAAATAATCAATACAAAGCGACAAAAAATAATTCCAGCTTGTTGCAAAGCATAATCCGTGATTCTCACAAACGAAAACTCAAATAAAACATTCCCATTAGAAATGAAAAACAGTTGAAAAATAGTTGTGAAGGCAATCAAGAAAAACATAGATTTCAAGCCCTGAATAAAGAATGAAAGAGATACTCCGGACAAGGCAATAAAGATCCCTGTCGCTATAAAAAGAATTAGATTCGTCAAAGGGTTATTAGCCCAAAAAACGATTAAAATCAGTAGCATCATAGCCAGTAATTTGCTACGTGGATCCAATCGGTGAACAATCGAATCCCCTGGGATATAACGCCCCAAAATCATACTATCCATTTAGCGACTCCTTGAACTCCTCTATCTTAATCGGTAATCGTTTAAATGACACGCCTCTATCCGCCAATCGTTTACAAAAGGCAGTAATTTTAGGTACTCCCAACTGCACTTCTTCCATAAAGACAACATCTTGAAAGACATCACTTGGCTTACCACCCTTAACTAGACGTCCCTTTTCCATCACATAGACTTGATTCGCATATTCAGCAACATCATCCATCAAATGCGTTACCAAGACAATGGTCATCCCTGACTGGTGGAGTTTTTTGAACAAATTCATCAACTCTTTTCTACCCAGAGGATCCAGGCCTGCTGTGGGTTCATCTAAGACTAATACAGCTGGCTCCATGGCAAGTATGCCTGCAATGGCCACACGTCTCATTTGTCCCCCTGACAGCTCAAACGGGCTACGATTTAAAAGTGATTCATCAATTCCAACCAGAGCCAGTTTCTCACGCGCAATCTTCTCCGCATCTTCTTCAGAAACTCCAAAATTTTGCGGTCCAAAAGCAACGTCTTTCAAAACCGTTTCTTCAAAAATCTGATTTTCAGCAAACTGAAATACCAAGCCAACTTGTTTTCTAATTTGACGAATATCTTTATTTTTAGAAGTCGAGGTGATTAAGGTATCAAAAACTCGCACACTCCCTTGACTTGGAACCAATAAACCATTTAAGAGTTGTAAAATAGTTGATTTACCACTACCTGTGTGCCCAATTAAAGCCGTATAAGAACCATCTTCAATCGTCAAAGAAACATCCGACAAAGCTGTTGAAGCTAAGGGAGTCCCTTCTTGATATATAAAATTCACATTTTCTAGAGCAATTCCCATAGCTTATCCTCTAGCTCACTTTCTGTCAAATAATTTTCAGGTAAATCATAGCCATTCTGGCTCAAAGAATGTTTTAATTGATTGGCAAAAGGATCGTCTAATCCAATTTGATCTAAATCATTTCGAGAGAAAAGTTCTCT
>NZ_JBBJZX010000097.1:0-7370 GCF_038148935.1 Streptococcus pseudopneumoniae
GGACAAGCTTCCTCTAACATTTGTTTGTCTCATAATGTTGATTTTTCCTCACTATTCTATATTTTCCAAGGTAGACCCTGCCTAGGTCTACTAGCCTATGTTTGCGATATGGATAGGCTTCTACAGATTTATCTATCTATTTCCAAGATAAGATTTCTATAGATTTTTATGCACGATTCCATATATAAGTTGCGAAACTCCTTTCTAATAAATTCCATAACCTTAGTATATCATATTTAAGTACTAAAGTACAACGAAAGCAACTGAAAGCAATGATTGTTACCATTGCTTTCTGCTTCATGTATCATTTTAAAACTTTCAGTTGCTAGCCTCATTTTTCAGTCTAGCATCAGTATTATTCACCATCGAGCAAGAGCTCTTTTGGTTGTTTTCTAAGGAGATTGCTTGAAGCAAGCGCCATAACGAGAACCACTAGAACCAAGGCAAGGACAAAGACGATGATAAAGTCTGATGTCTGAATGGAAATGTCTAAGCTCGACAAGGTCTTGCTAAAGCCATCTACTTCTGCACCACCACCAAGGTTAGAGGCTTGAGCCGCCTTGCTAGCCTGTTTGGCAACACCTGAAGTCACATTGGCAAGGACAGTGTTTCCAATTGCACGGGCAGTGTAATTAGCTAAGAAGTAAGCAGAAACAAGAGCAGGAATGGCAATCAAGATGGATTCGGTGATGAATTGCCCCAAGATACTTGCCTGCTTGAGACCGATAGAGAGGAGGATTCCCACCTCCTTGCGACGAGCGTTGATCCAAAGGCTGAGTAAGAGGGCAAGGAGAAGAACTGAGAAACTCAAGCTACCCCAGAAGAGGAGGTTGGCCATCTTGTACATACCAGAGATGGATTGCTCAAGAGCTGGGTAGTTAGAGGAGCTCTTCACAAGTGTGTAGCTCTTCCAGTTGATACCACTGATGCCATTCAATTCTTTCATGACATCATCCAAGTTCTTGTCCGCTGTTACAAAGAAGGTTGCGTCCCCATAAATAGCTGTGTCTTCTGTGTATCCATAAAGTTTAGCAGCCGTATGGATGTCTGTGATAGCAGTATTTTCGTAGAGTTCTTGTGAATAGGTGACTGCTGACTTATTATGGCCATCAAAGAGTCCCTTGATTGTCACTTCAACTGTTTCTTTGGCACCTTTTTCATTGTCTGCATCGTAGACATTGGAATCCAGTTTGACCTTATCGCCTACTTTCCAGCCGTGTTTGGCTGCCAAGTCCTTGTGCAGGAGGATCTTGTCCTTGTCGTCGTTTGTTAAGTGCTCACCTTCGACCAGCTTATAAGAACCAGAGACAAACTTGTCTTCTTTAGAGGAGTCATTGACACCTGTAATCATCAAGCTACTTCCAAAATGTTTGGCACGGTCAGGTGTCAGATTTTTCTTGGTTTCTGGAGTTTCGATAAGTTCATAGCCAGTCAAATCGCCAATGGCATTGATGCGTTTAACATAAGACTCAATAGCCTTGTTTTCGGTGATTTTTTTGATATCTTCACCCTTGATATTCCCAGCACCACGTGGCGTTCCTTGATTAACGCGACGATTGATTTGCATGGAGAAGCTATTGGTGATATTTTTAAAAGTCTCCTGAGAAGCCTTGGCAGTAGCTCCTTTGATCGACAAGCCGACCAAACTTAAGCTCGCCATGAGGAGAATAATCAGGAAGATGACAATCGATTTGAAAAACTTCCTTGTAACATAGGCAAATGCGTTGTGTAACATAGGTTCCCTTTCTAGGTTTTGTTCTTTCTTATAGTTCCAACAGAAAAGCTCAAATTATTTACTAGTATTTCGAGTTTCAGTCAGTTTCTTATCCTTCAACTCAAGTGTAATATCTGACGCTTGTGCTACTTCTTTGCTGTGGGTGACGACGATGACACATTTACCTGTTTTCTGGGCAAGTGATTTGAGCAGTTCGACAATATCTCCGGCAGTTTTAGGGTCCAGATTTCCTGTTGGCTCATCAGCTAGAATCACTGGAGCTTCTGAGACCAAACTACGAGCAATGGCAACACGTTGTTGTTGACCACCTGATAACTGGAGAACATTCCGCTTGATCTGATTTTCATCCAAACCAAGCTCAAGAAGTGTATCCTTGCTTGCTTTTTTGTTGACCAAGCGGATATTTTCCAGTGGAGAAAGATAATCAATCAAATTATAATTTTGAAAAACCAAGGAAATATGGTGCATACGATGATAGGAATAGCCCTTCTTACGAATATCTTCCCCTTGAAAAAGAATAGAGCCTTCAACAGGACTATCTAGACCAGCAAGGAGGGACAAGAGAGTGGATTTCCCCGCTCCTGACTCGCCAATGATACTGTAAAATTTCCCGGGTTCAAAATTATAATTGATCTGATATAGGACTGCTTCAGCAGTGTTCTTATAACGGTAGGTAAGGTCTTGTAATTGTAATAAAGTCATGATTTCTCCTTCTTAACTAATAGATGATAAAATTTCTTTCGGCGATTTTCTAAATAAAAATAGGAAACAAAGGGCTACAGACAAGCAACTAAGCAGAACTAGAAAAACATAGGATTCTGCAAAAGATAAGATGCTGGTTGATAAATCGCTTGCTTTGGCTAGTGTATCTTGTAGGGTTGTCTGATCTCCACTTGCTAGTAGAGTTTGGAGTAGGTAAGTTGTGATTACGTTTCCTGAAACAAATGCTGGAAGCAAAGCTCCAAGAGATACCAAAACTACCTCTAAACAAAATTGTAGGAAGATTGAGCTTTTGCCTTTTCCAAGTGCAAGTAAAATCCCCACTTCGTAGACTCGTTCTCTCAACCAGAGAGACAAGACTAAAATCAAGGCGCCTGCTCCAGCTATCATCATCCCATAAAGGAAGATGGTCAGGAAGGTTTGAAAGGTTGCTACTGAGTCTTTGATTTGTTCAAAGGCCTTGTTTTCTTTCTCGACTTGGTAACCTTGACTTTCTAAAGCCAAGTTTTCCACCTGCTTCATGAGTCCGTCCATTTCCTTAGGGTTTTCTACATAGAAGCGGGCTGCACTAACTTGAGGTTCACTATTGCCCAAAAGGCTTTGGCTACTTTCATAGTCTGTAAAGACTTGGTTTTCACTGAAGTCAGAAGACAAGCCCGTGAATTTCTCTTGTTTTTTACCAGAAAAGATGCCGACGATTTCAAACTCGACAGTTTGTCCTTTACCAGTCTCTGACTGTCCAGCATCCAAGCTAATCTTGTCATGAAGCGAAAGACCGTTCTTCTTAGCCAACTCTTCGTGGATTAGGATTTTCTTGGAATCTCCTTTTTGAAGGTGTCGCCCTTCTTTTAAGTTGAAAGCCGAGCTAGTAAAGGTCACATCCTTGGATGAATCCTCAAGAGCCGTTACACTAACCAAGTTCTTGTCCGCAGCTGACAAATCATCACGTTCCACGCTCTGCTCGCCACTCACCGCTTCCTTGTCTTTCAGTTTTGCGATAGTTTCGAGTTCAGGAGAGACATGTTCCAGTCCCTTAATCTGGCTCACGGATGATAAGTCCGACAACTTGAAGGTCTGACCATTTTCTATCTTCTTAATAGAAAAAGATGTGTTGAGTGATTTGTAAAGATTGCTTTCTACTGTCTTGTTGGACTTCATCAATGTCAAACAGGCTGAAATTCCGGCCAATAGGACCAATAAAATCAGAAATAAAATAAAACTTCTCAGTCGTTTTCTGCTGACATAAGCCCAAGCTCTTTGGATTGGATTCATTTGTCACCTCCATATTCGTAAGACTATTATAAAACCCAAATATGAAATGTTTATGAAATGCGAAAAAAATATCGAGTAGGGGATAATCTCTAGCCCCTCTCACACCACCGTACGTGCCGTTCGGCATACGGCGGTTCAACTAACTTTTAACGCATGTCGTTCAAGGTAATAATCCAAACACGAAACCAGTCCACGTTTTTCAAGGACTGGTTTTGATATAGCACGTTTAAGTACCGACTTCTGAGCTACTAATTGATAATGGTCGCCCCAGCCAGATACCTTATCTGCTATCCATTTAGGGACCCCTAACTTAAGCAATCCCCATAATCGTCTAGATTTCTTCTTCCATTGCTTCCAGATAATCACTCGTAGGCGAGTACGCAAGCGCTCATCTATGCTAGTAACTATACTTTTCATATTTCCCAATGAGAAATAGTTTATCCATCCTCGAATAGACAAATTCAGTTGCTCAATACGTCTTGTTAAGTCTATACTCCATTTCCTCTGTGTTAGTTTCTTCAATTTAAGCTTAAATCTCCGAACACTATCTTGATGTGGACGACTTTTCCAACCATCTGATGATTTCCAGAACCCAAAACCTAGATATTTCAACTCTCTTGGTCTGGTAATCTTAGTCTTGGTCATGTTTACTTTCAAACCTAGCCGTTTCTCAATAAAACGACTGACTGAATACATCACACGTTTAGCAGCTGCCTCGCTTCCGACCGTAATCACACAATCATCTGCGTAGCGCACAAATCGAAGTCCCCTCTTTTCTAATTCCTTGTCCAATTCATTAAGCATGATGTTGGATAAGAGAGGAGATAAATTTCCTCCCTGTGGTGTACCAACTAACGTTTTATGACGCTGACCGTTAATGATAACACCTGAATGAAGATACTTACGAATCAAGGATTCCGTATCTCCGTCTTCGATAATGTTATGTACTAAGGACATCAATCTATCTTGAGGAACCATATCGAAAAATTTCTCTAGGTCTATATCCACTATCCACTCATAGCCGTCATTTAAGTACTCTAAGAGCTTCATGATGGCTTTTTCACATGACCTATTTGGTCTGAAGCCATAACTCGTATCTGAGAAATGAGGTTCACAAATGGGGTTCATGATTTGGACAATGGCCTGTTGAATCATTCTATCCATAACTGTTGGAATTCCTAGTTGACGGATACCTCCGTTTGGTTTGGGAATCTCAACTCTAAGAACTGGTTGAGGCTTATATTTTCTCTGTTTTATCAGTTCCTTAGTCAAGCGCCAGTTTTGTCTGAGATAATTATCCATCTCTTCGATAGTAATTCCATCAATCCCAGCTGAGCCCTTATTGGATTTTACTTGATTGTAGGCTTCAAGCATATTTTCGCGTGATAATATCTTATCTAGCAATTTTGACATGTGCGTATTCCTTTCTTGTTTTGGTGCCTGAGGGACATCTTATATTTGTGAGCCTTCATCTAGTCAATACGTGACAGACTCCAGTTCTATCAGACCACTCGTTTTACAGACACAAGTGAAGTAGGATTACTTCGATTAGTTGGTCACCCCTTCGCTCCACTTCCATTACAGAAGTTTCCTCACTACTATGGGCTCGGCTGACTTCTCATGATTCGTTGTTACTACGCTTTCAGCGCTCATGATACCTCGCGGATAAGTCGTACATCTTTCCTAGTTTATACAAGATATGAGGACGTTAGAAGGTTACAGTGAAAATAGGAAATCTGACGCAGAGTCTTTAGGCACTAGGAAGATTTATCTTTTTCACACAAACCTTAGTCCGAATTCAATTACTCTCATGATTTACGCATATAGGTTACGACTACCTTTTTGGACTTTAGAGTTTTGAGCCCCCTTATCCGCTATATACGCCTTACTATCACGTTCCTGTTCGTAGAGCCACGATTTCGCTATCCCTTCCTCTCCCCGCTACCTCACGATAGTCAGGCTTGGGAATCGCTATTGGGTTCACCGGTAGCGGGTGCCCTCGGAGGACTTACACCTCAGATGCACGACATGCCCGTCGTACATCAAAAAGAGCAACGGCTTTCACCGTTGCTCTTTCAATCACTATTCTAGCTAGTTTCCGACTCGTCTAAACTTTGCTTATCTTAACTGAGCAAGAATAGCTTTGAGTTTCTCAATCAACTCATCTTCTGTGTGGTCAGACTCTTTCTCATTGGCTAGGAAGGCAACTGCTTGAGCGAGAGCTTCTCGTGCTTGGTCGAGAACTTTCGCATCTACATTTGTAAGGTCGCCGTCTTGCAGAACCTTAGTTAATTCCTTTGTCAATTTCTTGAGTTCTGACTCTTTCTTACGACGAGCGATGAGGAAGAGAAGGAGACCAAGAAGGGCGAGCAGACTGCCAATCATCGTACCGTATGGAAGATGACCTTGATCTTTCCTTGTTTCTTTCATTTCTTCTTCCTTAGTCGCTTGCTTGCCTTTCAAGGATTCGAGTGCTTTCTTGACCTTAGCAGTAATCTCTTTCAAGCCTGCCTCTGTCAAGTCAGCATTTCTAAGGGCTTCTTGACCCTCTCCGAGAATGATCTTAGCAGCGTCGATGACAGATTGATCAATACCATCCAAGTCTTTCAAACGACTTTCTAGTTCTTCAACCAATCGAGCAAGTTCAGACTTGTCAACAGGATGAGTCTCACTAGGAGTCACTGAATTGCCTGAATTGTTTGGAGCCAATGTAGAAACTGGAGTTTCCTGAGTTGGAGTGCTTGCTTGCGCCTGTCCAACAGTAGATGACGGAGTAGCAGGGTTGGTGTTGCTACTATCGTCGGACGTCACATCAACGGCTGGAGTGTTGGCACTGTTATCTGGTGTCACACTGTCGCTATTGTTAGGGGCAGGGTTGGTAGTACCACCGTTGTTCGTGTTAGCACTGTTGTCGGCATTTCCACCATTATTAGTGTTGTCACTATCGTCAGGACGTGGTGTTGGTGTTGGATTTGGACGAGGAGCAGGCTGAGGATTGATGTTATCGATAGCTTGTTTGCCATTATTCTTCGCTTCATCTACCTTATCGTTAGTTGTCGCGTCGTCAATAGCTTTCTTAGCGTCGTCTGCTGCTGTATCAACATCAGATTTCGCTTTGTCCTTCTCTTCTTGCGTCAAGTCGGTACGCTTATCAATCTCATCTTTCTTAGCTTTAGCTGCTTTATCGATTTCTTTCTTAGCTTCTGCTTTCTTATAGCCACTTGGATTGATGTTATTGATAGCCTTAGTGCCATTATTCTTCGCTTCATCTACCTTATCGTTAGTTTTCGCGTCGTCAATAGCTTTCTTAGCCTTGTCTGCTACTGTTTCAACTTCAGATTTAGCTGTGTCCTTCTCTTCTTTCGTCAAGTCGGTACGTTTATCAATCTCATCTTTCTTATCTTGTGCCGCTTTATCGATAGCCTCTTTAGAAGCATCTGTGACTTTGTATTTCACTGATACATTTTCCGTACTACCATCTTCATATGTCACTGTAAGTTCAATGTCATGGAAACCATCTGTTGTAGGATAGCTTGTTCCATCTTTCAGCTTAACAGTCTGTTTGTGTTCAGCATTTACAGCGTCTAACAAATCATTATCTGTAACACTTTGTTTATATGGTTTGGTTAATGTATTTGTCGTC